>JABIFK010000431.1 GCA_018650745.1 Candidatus Latescibacterota bacterium
GAACGGGCAGGCATGAGGGCTTGGATGGCTGACTATTTGGCCTGGAATTTGGAAAGCAAGATTGGCAAAGATGAAGGGAAGGCGGGCAACAATCACGGTACGTATTATGATATGCAGGCGATTGCATTGGCGCTTTATACCCGGCAGCTTGAAATTGCAAAAAAAATTGCACAAAATGTATCGGATGTGCGTATTGCCTCACAAGTAGAGCCTGATGGCGCACAACCGCACGAGTTGGGGCGCACCAATTCGCGCGGTTATAGTGTGATGAATGCAATGGGGTTTGTCAATTTGACTCTCTTATCGCGCCACGTGGGCGAAGATTTGTGGACGTTTGAAACAGAAGATGGCCGCAGCCTTGCCAAGGTGTTGGACTGGTTTGTACCGTATATTCGTGAGGAAAAAGAATGGACGTGGCAACAAATTCACGATTACAAGTCTGCATCGTACATGCCCTTGTATCATTTGGCAGCGGCACATTTGGATGCACGATATACTGACATATTGGCCGATTTGCCGACAGATAAAAAACACCGTATTCATTTGACCTGTCCTGCGGTTTGATCGTTCATTGAATGTGCCCTTTTAGATGAAAGGTTTTTAATGGCTGCTCCTGTTCCACCGAATGCTTTTTGTGTGATGCCCGAGTCCTTGGAGGCATTTGCAACCGATGTGTTTAAAATGGTCGATTTGCCCGATCCAGATGCCGCTCTAATTGCCCATTATTTGGTGGGCGTTGATCTGCGTGGGGTGTCGAGCCACGGCACGCGGCAGTTGCGGCGGTATGTGCCTGAGTTTCAAAATGGGCTGGTGAATACGCGGCCTGATATTGGTGTGGTGAATGAGACACCGGTGAGTGTGGTGTTGGATGGTGATGGGGGCGCTGGATATTTGGCGGCCACACAGGCAACGGAAAGGGTGATCGAGAAAGCAAAACAACAGGGCATTGCAATGGCCGCCACGCGCAATCATGGGCACGTGGGCAGCGAGGGGATTTATGCGCGTTTGGCACACGACTTGGTGACGTTTTCTGTGGCGGGTGGAACCCATTGGTCTAAACCGACGGATGCTGATGCAACGGTGTGGGATGCCATGAAAGCTCCGCCCATGTGTTTTGGCATTCCCAGTGAGGGAGATCCACCTTTTGTGTTTGATGCAAATGCCAATATGTTGCGCGACCCGAGCCGGTTGGCTGAGGCACTGGAAACATTTCCCGATTTTATTTTTAAGAGCTTGGGTTTTAAATTTGTCTCGACACTTTTGGGTGGGGTTTTGGCTGGCACTGTGCCTGAGGGAGACAGAAAGTTCTCGGGGGCAAATCGGGGGTTTTTGATTGTGGCACTTGATCCGGGTGCCGTGCGGGATGCAAGTGATTTTAAGCGGGAGGTGTCGCGCATTGTAGCAGAAACACGATCGCTCAAACCCATGCCTGGGTTACCGAGTGCAGAGTTGCCCGGCAGTTTGGAGTGGCAGCGCGAACAAATATGGCGTGTGGAAGGTATCCCACTTGCTGAAGATCACAAAGCTTTATTAGAATCTGTTGCCACTACACTGAATTTATCTGTTCCTTGGGAGGCTTAATGCCAGACGATCAATCGCTACACGACCTCGCAGCCGGTGGACGAAAAGCTGTGGCACAGGCTGTGCATATTTTGACGCAAATAGGGCAATCAACCGATACTGCTTGTGGGGAGTTGTTTGCTGCGTTGCAAGAGGTGCTTGCAAATGAACAGGTGCCTCAAGCGACAAAAGGTGAATTGCAAAAGATGATGAATACCTTACAATTTCAAGATGTGGTGTCGCAACAAATTGTTGCTGCCCAAACGATACTTGCTGCCTATGACGACACGTTGGCACCTTTGGCCGATGCGCCTACAGAAGATGATTTGAAGGTAGATGTTGAGGGGGCGTTTGATGCCACGGCAAATTTTGATCGTGAGCGGGTGGATGCGGATGATTTGGATGCGTGGATTAATGAGGCCAAAAAAGAAGAGTAAGTGTGTTGAGGACAAAGAGGCGATTCATTTAGAGATCATGTAAAGGACTTTTAAACGACACCCAAAGTGGGTGTCGTTTTTATTTGGGGTCAATTTGGGCGGTCTTTTCAACGCGATACAATTCGGTGCCTTTTTCGTCGTAAAAGATGAGGGCTGCCGTTGTTGTGCCATTTTCGTTAGGTGTGACGTCTACCATTAGAAATCCGCCGGAGGGTTCGGCACTGGTGTATTTGTGATTGATCAATCTGTTGGGGTCTGATGATTGATGATCACCTGGGTTAATGCCCATTCTTGAATTTGCATCAACCAATGCTCCGCACGAGAACTCTTCAAAACCCGAAGGGTGAATGGCGTGGTATTGCCAGTGTCTGTCACCACAGAGAATGTAGAAATTTTGATCGTAAAATTTGTTGCGATATAACCACGTGAAAAATGCATCGCCCTCATGACGAAATCCTTTGAGGTTGGCGTGGTTGTCCTTTTTGTGTATGGCATCTGGGCCAACCATCGGGGTTGGTGAAATGAGAAACTTGAAAGGAGCATCGCTTTTTAAGAGCGTGCGTTTGAGCCATTCTTTTTGTTTTTCACCCCAGAGCGTTTTTTGTGGGCCGTCGGGCGTTGTATTGGGGCTGCGATAATCGCGGCCTTCGGTGAGCCAAATTTGAACGAGTTTGCCCAAACGGTGTGTGCGATAGGTGAGTGCTGTGTCGTCGTGAGGGTTTGTGACGGGCACCTGTTCTTTAAAGATAGCGAGGCCTTTTTTGTGCGAGGGCGAGCGCGATCCTGTGGCATCGGCATCGTCATATCGATAGTCGTGATCATCTTTTAACCAGTAGGTTGGCACTTGGTCAAAGAGGTGAGCAAACCGAGGTTGGGCAAATTGCTCATGCCATTTTGTCCGCATCTGTTTGCTGGTCTTTGCTGCTGGTTTGGCGGGGTGATCGTAATAGACGTTGTCTCCTGTGGCAATGAAGAAGTTGGGCTTGAGGCTTTCAATGGCTTCAAGGGCGGGATACCCTCGTTTTTTGTCTTCGCCCTGATAGGCTTTTTTGCCATTGTGAAATTGATGATAACTCATTCCTGTGACAATGACAAAGCGCATGGGTTTTACGACATCGGGTTTGGGTAGGGTGTGAAATGAGCAGACGTTGCCACGAGTGGCGCTTTTTGGAGTAGGGCCATAAACGAGACGATAATAGTATTGGGTGTCGGGGGCTAATAAGTCGATTTGGGCTTTGATGATGTGATCGTCTTCTGCAAAGGCTTCCTGCCAACCTGTGACTTGAGCGAAGCTGAAGTCTGTACTGCTGCGCGAGATTTCAAATTGTGCCCAACCCGAGTGGCCGGGTAAATCGCCGTTGACAAGCTCGGTGCCTTTTGTGAGCCGCGATTGAAGGATGACGCTGGTTTGTGTGACTTCACCGGCCATTTCACCTTGCCCGTGATCCAATTGGGCGTAGAGGGCGGGTGTTGAGAATAAAAAAAGGAATACAGCATAGACATAACTTTTGCGCATTCAGGAGCTCCTGTGAACTTTTGATGACGATATAAATCCGTGTGTCATAAATATAAGTAAAGCAAAAGCCCCCGGCAGTCAATAGTGCTGGGGGCTTTTGCTTACCGTTTTATTTTTCGACCACAGTACCTTCAGCTTTAACACGATCGGACATTTTGTTGAAGTCATCTGATCCGTCGTCTTCCCAACGTTCGTAGTGAATACCTTGAATAGCACCTTCTTCAAAGCCCGTGACGGTTTCTACTTTGGGGTCGCCTTGGGTGTAAATCTTCTGTCCACTGGGTAAGTGAATGACGCCTATGATGTTGATTGAGGATAGGTGTGCGCGTTCGGCAGCTTGTTTGAGTTTTTCTTCGTCAATGTCGAGGCCAATGCCGGGTACTTCGGGCACGCGCGAAAAGCCGTCGGTGACGTCGATGGTTGAGGTGGTGATGTCGTCTTCGTATTGATCGTCTAAGGTGATGAGGTGTGCGGTTGCTGTGGGCAATACGGCGGCTTGATGCAGCGAGAAGGCCTTCATGAGTGCATTGCCCGATTGTTGAATGATCACTTGGATGTTGGCTTTGCCGTAGGCATGCCCGGTTTCGAGGGTTTTGCCAATGCCACCGCCGGTCATATAAACGTCGGCCACGCCGTGGATCACTTCTTGTAGACCGCCCAATTGGGCATTGTGCATGACAATGGGAAGTTGGGTTTTGCAACGCAGGGTGCGCCAACCATCGATGTCTGTCCAGGGCAGTGGGTCTTCGATAAAAGCGACGACGGGGTAGTTGCGTTCGAGGTTGGCAACGATTGGGAGGACGGTGGCCATGGTGCGGTTGTGGTTGAAATCCCAGTGTAATTTAAAGCCATCAGGGGCCACATCGGCGGCGGCTTTGGTTTGTTCGATGACGTCCCATTTGGCGTCGGAGTGCATTTTGAAAATGCGATAGCCTTGATCAACGGCGCGTTGAATTTCGTTGGCGAAAATTTCGGGTGCGCACGGGCGTGTCCAAGCACATACTGGTGCCGCATCTCGTAGTTTTTGGCCCATGAGTTTATAAGCCGGCACTTCGAGGTATTTGCCCATCACATCGTAGAGAGCCATCCCAATGGCCATGTTGAAGTTGTTGTTGATGAAGTCAAATGGGTTGCGATCTATGAGGGGTTCAATTTCTGCTTGGGAGATGGTGGGACGGTCTTCGTAGTCGCCGTATCCGACAATGCCGTTGTCTGTTGTGATTTTGACCACGACGTGTTGATCAATGTCGTACATGCGTGTTTTGCCGTGGTGGTTGTCGTAGCGTTTGGCAAGCGGTAAGGCTATGGGAATGATTTCGATGTCCGTGATTTTCATGGAAGGCTCCTGATGGGATCTGGTGGGATACGATGTGGCCTCCATGATGTATGATCAAATCGAAAAGGTCAAGTCTCATTCATACCCAAAAAAACCAAATCTGACCACTCTTGTTTATTCTGGGTTCGGTCTTTCTGTGGGGGAGTTGTCACCTGGGCCCGGCAAGGGTGCTTTGGGCCTTTCGTTCACTTCGCCTTCGACGAGTGCATCTAAGTCGGGATATGCATAGATGGTTGGCGCGTGATTTTGCATTAATCCCCCCGTGTCGGCCGTTGGACCATAGGTGCTGTGTAGCTCTCGGTTCAACATGCGCAGCATTGTGGTCAATTGCCCTCGATGATGCGATGTATGGTTCATGCGTCTGACCATGACCCAAGCGCGCACATAATCCACATCAAAAAAACGTGTTTCTTCCTCCCACCAAATTTCACCCTTTTCTTTCAGAACGGTTAGGCGCTTTTCAGAATCCTCAGCGTAGCGTTTGATAAATTTTAGGCGTGTTTCTTGTTCAGGTAAAGGGGGTGCCAGAACATCAATTCCCAGCATTGTAAGAAACCAGAGGTCTTCACTTATACACTGATGAACCATTTGTTCAAGCACGCTTCTTCCTCGTTTGTCTTGTGGGTTAGGGCGTACGAGTAGGTCTTTGTCTTTGAACATGCTCCAGACGCTCAAGGTTTTCATCCGCTCGGTTTCATAGGTTTGTATGAGGAAATCGTATTTCATTCTCAAATATCCTTTCTTTCATTTTAACCTTGAGTGGTGTCATGTAAGAGTGCTTTGAGTTTGTCCAATAATTCACGCTTTGAAATTATGCCTATGCTTTGGTCGATCACTTTGCCCTTGTTGAAGAAGAGCAGTGTGGGGATAGAGGTAATGCCAAATTTTAGAGCAATCTGACGGTGCTTGTCTGCGTCGATTTCTCCAAATGTGATTTTGCCAGAATATACGCGTGCCAGATCATCCATAATACAGGTCATAATGTCGGATGATCCACTCCAGTTGGCTTTAAAGTGCACGACAAACGGGTGTAAATTTTCGAGCACCTGACAGTTGAAGTTTTTGTCTGTGAGTCCGGTTGTTGTGGTTTGTTGTTGCATAACCCTTTTTTCCATAGGAGTAATCATATAGGATGATTGCCACTGCAACCATCCGCAGTTTGCTACGACTGATGAATCGGGACTTTGGTAAGAACTCTTCCTAACCTATTCCTATACAATCTGGGTGCCGTTGGCAGATTTGAGCGTGGCCAGTTCTTCTTCGAGTTTACCGATGCGTTGTTCGAGTTTCTCAATTGTAGGGGCAATCTCTTCGTGTGTGAAGCGCGGCTGAATGTGTTGGGGGCAGTTGGTATCCCAGGCTTCGATATGGAATACGAAGACACGTTCAGGTCGGGCTTTGTAATCGTCGTCGAGTAGGCGTTTGAGGAGTAAGGGATCGTCTTCGATGATTTCGGCACGTCCCCAAATTTTGACCCGACGGCGGTTGGGGTAATCCATAAGAAAGATGTAGGCTTGATTGTTTTCTGACAAATTGCCCATTGAGATATACTGTCGGTTGCCAGAAAAGTCGACAAAAGCAAGGGTAGATTCATCGAGAACTTTGAGAAAACCTTTGGGACCCCCACGGTGCTGAATGTAGGGCCGCCCGTCAGCGCTTGCGGTTCCTAAGTAGAAGGAATCACGCTCGGCGAGGAAGGCCTTGAGATTTGAGTCGACAAGATGATCCCATCCTCCGGATTTTTCCATCCTCTCATATCCTTGGCGCGATCCCTCACGTTCTTGTTGGGTTTTTACGGCTGGCGTGAATGCAATGTCGCTGACGGGCGTTTCCATAGTGTGTTTCCTTGCGGTGAAATAGAAGGATGTTCCTGTTTTTATGCGAATGTTTCCACTGCTGTTGCGGCGAATGTTGTGGCGAGGGCCACTGTGCGAAGGTGTTTGATATATGCGGTCATGTTTTATTTCCTTTATGTGTCACGCCGGGAATGTTTTCTTTGTGCTTATGCTTTTGTTTGTGGCAATATCATTTGCCACTTTCTGAATTTGATTATTTGTCTGTTTGTGTGATGGCTTGTACTGCTTCAAGCGTGGTCCATACGGTATTTGCGATGAAGCGAAAGTTGACGAGTGCGGCTTGATAGCCATCTCCTTCAGGTACGATGGCTGCGGCGGTTGCATCTGTGACAACGGCCACTTCAAATCCACGTTCGATCAATTCACGCATGTGGGCTTCAACACACAAGTTTGCAGACATGCCGCCTAAGATGACTTTGTCGATGCCGCGTTTTCTCAGTTGCAACATGAGGTCGTTGTTTTCGGGGCCATAAACCTTGTGTGGGTTTGCAACGACTGTTTGACCATCATTGATATAGGGTTTATAAAGCTCGAGCCAGTCTGCTCCTGATCCTTCAAAACCTTCGAGGCTGAGTGCGCCCTTGCGGTCAAACATGCCAATGGTATGCATAAGTTTTTCAAGTGCACCTTCAAACTTCCAACCGTGATCTGTGGGGAAGTAATAATGAGGGGAGACGAATACTGGGATGTTGTTTTCTTTGGCGGCTTTTAATAAGGCTTCGATGTTCGAGACGGTGTTGTTGTCGGTGACGCTTTTTCCAACCACGCCCCAGGTGACACCGTCGGGGCTTAGGAAGTCGTTCTGTGGATCGGTGATAACAAGTGCGGTACGTTCAGGGTCGATGACCATGCCTGGGTTGGGAAGTGCGTGGACGACAGATGCAAGGCCCAAGAGGATGAGTGCTGCAAATTGGATGGTCATGCGTGATAATGTGAAATGTTTCATGGTTGCTTCTCCTCGTGTATGGTTTGTGTGGCTAACGGAATAGATGCTGTGAAAGTCTCACCCATCACCTATCGCAAGCCGTGTGCCAAAGATTACTCGAAAAATATAAATGATGTAAGTTGTTTTATATAAACAGCTTATGGGAGGTGAGGTGTGTGGTGGAATTGTGGCAAATGAAAGAAAACTACGGCACACCGTGGATGCC
>JABIFK010000424.1 GCA_018650745.1 Candidatus Latescibacterota bacterium
ACTACTTAGAACACATGCTCTTTATGGGCACCCAAAAGTATCCCGCCGTAGACGATTACCCACTATACATCAGTGAAAATGGTGGGTGGCGCAACGCATATACCACCAGTGACCATACCAATTATCACTTTGACATCAAACACGACGCATACGAAGGTGCATTGGATCGCCTCTCTCAATTCTTTATAGCTCCTCTCTTTGACAAAACCTATACAGAACGAGAAACAAAGGCCGTCAACTCTGAATTTCAAAGATTTAAAGAACACGACGGATGGCGTACGTCTCAGGTGCAAAAGCTCTTCCTCAATCAAGACCATCCCTATTCGCGCTTTATCATTGGCTCCACCGAAACCCTCACGGGTGTCACGCCCGAAGAACTCACAGCATTTTACGACAACAACTACAGTGCCGACAGAATGCGCTTGGTATTGCTTGGCAAAGCACCCTTAGACACCTTGCAAACCTTGGCCACAAAATACTTTTCGCCCATCCAAAACAAAAACCTCGGACGCCTCACATACAATCCAGATTACCAATCGGAAAAAGAAACCTTCCGTTTGATTCACATTGAACCCATCAAAGATTCACGCACCCTCGAAATTGAATTTCCCCTGCCCTCCTTCTACGAAAATTACGAAAGCAAACCCAACGCCTTACTCGCCAGTCTCATTGGCCACGAAGGCAAGGGCAGCTTGCTCTCATTGCTGAAGCAAAAAGGGTTGGCAACAGGGATAATCGCAAGCGCATATCTTTCGACACTTGATTATGGCAGAGTAGGCATCTCCGTAACCGTCACACCCAAAGGCATGGAAAATTACCAAGAAATTGTGCGCCTCACCTTCGCCTACATTGAAATGCTCAACAAAGAACCCTATCCTTCATATTACTACCAAGAACTCGCGGCCAAAGCAAAACTCGACGAAATCTATACCGACCGAGGCGAAGGATACGGTTATGCATCGGCATTGGGCCGCACACTCGCCAAGTATCCACTGGAAGGGGCCGAACGCCTTTCTTATCTCTACGGCGAAGAAAACCCCGACGCCTACAAAAAACTGCTGTCTTATTTACGACCCAACAACATGATCGTCACCCTCACAGCCAAAGGCATCCCCACCTCCAAAACCGAGCCTATATTTGGCACACAATATGAATACACCGAAAATGACAGCCTCTATGCCACTCTTCAAAATATATCTACCAATCCCAACTTACATTTGCCAAAACCCAACCCTTTCATGCCCAAACAGGCCGCCATTCCCAATCGGCCTCAAAAAGAGACCGTTACACCCACCAAAATCATCGATGAACCGGGCTTGATACTCTACCATTCATTAGATCAACAATTTCTACGCCCCAAAGTTTCACTGCGATACAAAATCCGTTTTCCCAAAGAAAACATGAGCCCACGTTTCAAAGTCCTACTCGACACCTACACCAACTGTGTCAACGAATCGCTTAACGAATTGGCCTATCCCGCCTCATTGGCAGGTCTCAATTACAGCTTTCAAAATGGCCACGAAGGGGTTTATTTTAATATCGGTGGTTTTGATGAATCAGCCGAAAAGCTATACGGCAACGTGCTCGAACACATGCAAAACATCACCATCACAGAACAAACCTTTGAAGCCATCAAAGACCGCAACATTCGTGGTCACAAAAATTTTGCCAAACAAGAAGCCTGGAGCATTGTACGCACCTATGCATACGACATGCTGCACGCCGTCTCTTACACACCCGCCGAGCAATTGGCCATATTGGAAACACTCACCTTGGCAGACGTTCAAGCCTTTGCCAAAACCCTCTATCAAAAAGGCTTCATCGAAGCCCTTGTGCATGGCAACCTATCTGCCGAACAAGCAAAAACTCTGACACGCAAATTGCAACAAGGCCTCGGCCTGCAACCCGTTGCCCAAGAAGCAACATTTGGTCAAACCTACTTACGCCAAAATGATGCCGAATCCATCTGGTCCATCTCCAAACTCGAAGTCAACAACTCGAGTCTTCGGCGCAATTATTACATGGGCGACAACTCACCCCAAAATCGTGCCGCAGCACTCATCCTTGGCAAATTCATTGATCGACCCTTTTTCACCGAAATGCGATCCAACCAACAATTGGGTTACATCGTCGCCGCAGGCGTCGCCTCCTTAGAGCGCACCAGCATCTATGCATATTTCATCATCCAATCAGACGGTTACGCCGCCGACGAAATCACCAAACGGGCCGAAGCCTTTATTGCTACTTACGGTGACAAATTTGATGCCATGCCAGATGATGCATTCGAAAACCTCAAAGCCACGGCGCTCGAAGAGCTTAAGAAAAAGGCCAAAACCATTTCGGAAAAATCGGGCAAACTCAATACGCAAGCATTCACATTTAACGGCGACTTTGACCGCAACCAAAAATCCATTGACGCTTTAAATGCGCTCACCAAGGCAGAAGTCGGCACCCTTCTCAAAACCACGTTCTCAGAAGACACACGGCGCATGCAAACCACACTCGGCTATGCACGCGAACATGAGGCCACACTCGGCTTCAAACCGTCATTTGAAGACCTCAGTACATGGAAAAAAACGCGCGATTATAAATAAACAACAATGGGATAAATCCCCTTGCCTAACAGCACAGTCTCTGCGGGCCTTCTACCATAATCTTCCAAGTTTGTATATTTAAACGCGCCAGATGAGGTGTTTAAACCCGACACAAGAATGGCACGCAATTTTGCGTGCCATTTTAAATTCCCATCCAAATTTTCTAAGGACGAGTCATGTTTCAACGCTTAACCTATATTCTCGCACTGATTCTCGTAACCACCCCATCATTTGCCTTCACCCGCATCAATGCGCCCAACCCCGATGATCCAATGGATGTGCACATCTATCAGCTCAAAAATGGGTTAACCATCTACCTCACAGAAAACCATGAAGAACCCCAATTCCATGCCGAAATTGTTGTGCGCGCAGGCAGCAAACACGACCCCAAAGAAACGACCGGCCTGGCGCACTACTTAGAGCACATGCTCTTTAAAGGCACCCAACAATTGGGTACTCTCGACTACCAAAAAGAAAAAACACATTTAGACCGTATCACCGAACTCTATGAAAAACATTTCAAAGAAAAAAACCCAAACAAACGCAAAGCCATCTATGCCCAAATCAATGACGCCTCTCTCAAAGCGGCGCAATATGCCATTCCCAACGAAATGGACAAGCTTTACAAGGCGATGGGCGAAACATGGTTCAATGCACACACCTGGTATGAAGAAACTGTCTATAATGTCGCCTTACCATCCAATCGACTACAACAATGGGCCACAGTCGAAGCAGACCGTTTTCAGTCTCCCGTCTTTAGACTCTTCCAACCAGAACTTGAAATTGTTTATGAAGAAAAAAACCAAACTTTAGATGACAAAGATGAGCTTGTCTATGACGCGATGGGCAAACTGCTCTTCAAAAAACACCCCTATGGCCAGCAAACCACCATAGGTGAAGCAGAGCATCTAAAAAACCCATCCATCAAAAACATGTATGACTTTTACAACACCTATTACGTGCCCAACAACATGGCCATTTGCATCTCGGGCGATATTGACATTGATGAAACCATTCAAACGATTGACGAACACTTCTCCGTCTGGCAAACCCAAGCATTACCCAAACCCAAAAAATGGAAAGAAAAGGACCTCAAAAACATCGAACGAGATACGGTCCAATTCAAAGGAGAAGAACAAGTCCAAATTGGTTTTCGCGTTGCGCCAAACAACCACAAAGACACAGAGGCCTTAACACTCATCGACATGCTTTTAGACAATGCCACAGCGGGCCTCATCAACCTCAACCTTGTACAACAGCAAAACGTGCGCGATGCAGGCAGCGAATCCCTCTTCCTGAACGAACACGGTGTACAATACCTATGGGGCATTCCCAAAGACGGCCAAACCCTTGCCGAAGTAGAACACCTCTTGCTCGAACAACTCAACGTCATCAAACGCGGTGAATTTGACCCCAATCTCCTCTCCGCTATTGTCACAGATTTTAAAAAAGAGCAAAAAAAGGATTTGGAATCCAACCGCAGCAGAATTGCCACTCTACGCGACGCCTTCATCTCACATGCAAGCTGGGATTATGCCCTTGCAGAAATTCCACGCTTGGAAAAAACAAAAAAAGAAGACATCGTTCGTGTTGCCAACCAATATTTCGGTGACGGATACGCCGTCGTTTATCGCTTAGACAAACAACACGACATTCCCAAAATAGAAAAACCCGACCTCGCTAAAATAGACGTCGATCCCACGCGTCAGTCCGAATTCACAAAAAAAACACTCGACACACCGGTCACACCCATCGAACCCATCTTCATAACCGACAAAGACTATCAGATCGTCGAGGTCCAAGATGGCATCAAACTCTACTACGCTGCCAATCCCATCAACGATTTATTCAGCTTCACCCTCTCTACAGACATAGGCACCTATCAAGACAACAGACTGGGCATGGCCAAAGCGTTGATGGACAAATCTGGTGCGGGCGATCTAAGCCCAGAAATACTTAAGAAAATGTGGTATACATTGGGCACAGACTTCAACATAGGCGTGGAAGACTTCCAAACCAACATCTCCATCTCAGGTTTAGACGACTATTTAGACACCTCATTATCACTCTTACACACGTACCTCACCACGCCCACTACCCCAAAAGAAACCCTCGAAGAACTCATCGACATCACCCTCACCAAACGGGAAGACGAAAAGAAAAACCCCCGAGCACTTCGCAATGCCCTGCGTCAATACAGTCGCCTTGGTGAAAACTCCGTTTACAAACGTCGCATTTCGACAGATGCTCTCAAAAAACTCACAGTCGAAGAATTACACAACCTGATCGGTGGTTTATCCACCTACCAACACAGCATCCTTTACGTAGGCACCAAGCCCATTGATGACGTTATCGCGCTCATCAAAAAACACCTCGCCCTGCCAACCGATTTAAAAGAAACACCACCCTATGAATTTCTTCACGTACAAACAACCGCACAAAACGTAATCCGCTTTGTACACAAAGAAATGGCCCAAGCCTTGGTCTTCATCGAATTTGGTGACGTCCCCTATGAATCGGCCTTAAGACCTGCCGCTGATTTATACAACGACTACTTTTCAGGTGGTCTATCAGGGATCGTCTTGCAAGAACTCCGCGAAACACGTGCCCTGGCCTATTCAACCCATGCACAATATGAATTGGGTGATCGAACAGGCGATCAGAACCTCATCTCGGGTTACATTGGCTGCCAAGCCGACAAAACACCCGAAGCCATCACCGCCTTCATCGACCTCATTGACAATCTACCCGAAACATCCGAACGATTTGATGAAACCAAAAACGCTGTCATCAACCGATACCGCGTTTCCAAAGCCAAATTCCGTAACATATTACCTGCACTTAGAATTTGGGAACATCGCGACCTAACACCCGACCCACGCAAAACACGCTTTGAAGCCATTCAGAATGCCGACATGAACACCATGCTCGACTTTCACAAACACCATGTGCAATCACGTGCCAAACTCATCTCCATATTGGGCGATACGACAAAAATTGATATGAACAAACTCTCGACCACCGGCAAAGTCATCCCTATTTCTATAGACGAGCTGTTTGTAAAGTAATGGTGCCAGACCCTCTTGAACCAATTGGACAGGCTGCTAGGCTTATGAGCGTTGGCCAATTATGCCTCTAACCAATCCAAATCAAACCGCGCCACCGTTACATATTTTGTATCATATTGCCCAGTGACCATCTGGTCTTCATACAGACACAAAATGGTACCATCCAATGTCTGCGCCAAATCAGAATAACTCGACTGCCCCGGCTCCAATATTTTGGACACAGACCACGTCTTGCAATCATCCAAACTCATTTTTACCGTCACACGCTTCCTATCATATGCCGCACGTTCAGGTTTTGTAAATTCATTCTCTAAATTATCAGGATTTACAAAAATCACTGCGCCATTTTGCAGCTTTAAAATACTCCCCATACACACAGGTTCAAGCAACGCATCATCAAATTCAGGATGAGACCACCCCGTTGCACCATCCGAGCTAATAGAAATTAACCGCCGATGTTGTGGGGCTTCAGAACGAATATTGAACAGTACACGTCCATCATCCAATTCCAAAGGCAACGTCTCACTCGGGTTAATAAAATCGCCTTCAGTACGCACAATAATATCACCACATTGCCACGTTTTACCATGATCGTCGCTGTAGATACCTGCAACCGTAGAGGGGCGATGTCCTAATTTGCCGGGCCCATGCTCTGTGCCACTGCCATCCGACATCCAAATGGGCACCACCAACCGCCCGTTCTTCAACTGAATACCATGCCCCGGTCCTGTTGCGAATACACGCCACGGATAACCGTCTCGAAACGGCGTGAATGAATCGGTCACCTCACGCGGATCTGACCACGTTAAACCATCATCATCACTACGCACATAAAACACGCGCGCATAGTTGTGACAATAAAGTGCGTGCACAGACTGATCAGACGCGTCATTGATCATCACAAAATTGCTCACGGGTCCTTCGCCATAACCGTCATATCCCACCAACACCTGCATAGGCGACCAAGTGCGCCCACCATCTTCGCTGCGCAGA
>JABIFK010000236.1 GCA_018650745.1 Candidatus Latescibacterota bacterium
CGAACAACGACGCACGCGAGCTGATGCTCGACAGAAGTAACCATCTCTACATCGGCACAGCGGCAGGGGTCGTTCGTTTTGACCCCCTCAATACATCCAACCAACCTTTTGTCGCCACACCATTCAAAAACACCAAAACAGCCGTCAAACAGATATTTGAAGACAGCCAAGGCAATTTCTGGTTGAGCAACCTCGCCGACTACCAAAAAGAAGAAGGCGGCACAGGCGTTCATTTTTTCAATCAACACCATCAAGAAAGATTCACCACGGCACAAGGCTTGGCCAGCAACAACATCCTGTCTATTTTTGAAGACCGCGAAGGGCGACTTTGGTTTGGAACCGCTCAGGGTGGCTTAAGCCGATACGACGGGCTTTATTTCACAAACTTTACCCAGCAACAGGGTTTGCCAAGCAACAGTGTTCGCAATATCTATCAAGACCAAAAAGATCGTATCTGGTTTGCAACAGCAAATGGTGTAAGTGTTTACGATGGTTTATCATTTACCAACTTTACATCTCAAGATGGCCTCCCATCAAACGATGTACGCGACGTCACCCAAGATCACCAAAACAACATTTGGATAGGCACAGCAAACGGAGCAGCCCGTTATAACGGTCGAACCTGGCAGGTTTTTACGACTCAACAAGGCTTACATCACAACAGCATCCTGACCACATTCACAGATCAAAAAGGTCATGTCTGGTTTGGCTTGGGTGAGCCATATAGCCGAGTAGGTTGGGGCGCATCACGTTTTGACGGCAACACGTTTACGCACTTCAATGTTTCAACCACGCACAAAAACATACCCAATGCCGTGCGTAAAATTACAGCCGATCAAGATGGCCACGTCTGGTTTGGCACCCCATTAGGGGCCAGCCAATACGACGGCAACACATTTACCTATCTCTTACCCGCCCAAGTCATCACACACAACAACATCAATGACATCTTACAAGATGGTACGGGCATTTTTTATATGGCGTCACAGTTTGGTGTACACCGGTACAACGGCAAGACCTTTACCACATTTACGACAGAACACGGTTTGGCCGACAATCGCATACAAGCCCTCCTCGAAGACCAAAATGGACATATGTGGTTTGGCACCGCAAGCGGTATTACACGATATGATGGAAAAGTATTTCAAAACCTTTTCCCAACAGATGGACTTGTTCAGCACAACATACGCGATTTGCTCGAAGACAAACAAGGCAACATTTGGATTGCAACCGAAGGGGGTGTCACACGCTACCGACCACACCGCAAACCCTTTTCGATAAAACTGACACAGGTTGTCGCTGATCGCGAATATCAAACCGATCAAGCCCTCACGCTGTCATCTGAACAACAATACATCGCATTCGAATTTTTAAGCGAGCGCTTGGTCACTCGGCAAAACTCCATTGTCTATCGCTATCGGCTCAAAAATCATCCCCTGCCGCCAGAGGCACGGGTCAAGTGGCAACAAACACGCACCAACCGCGCAGAATATCGCAACTTAGAACCCGGAAATTATCTCTTTGAAGTAGAAGCCATCGACTTAGATCTCAATTATTCACCCCATGCTCAAATGATGCTCACCATCGTTACCCCTTGGTATCGCAAACCCTTTTTTGTTGGCGCATTGGGCAGTTTTGCACTGGCCAGCTTGTTAGGCATTGGTTTTCTCATCTCGCGTTATATACGCCAACGCCGAGAATCGGCACACTTGCGCACACAAATGCAAGAGCAAGAGCACCAAGCCCGCCTACAACTTGAAAAACAAAATGAAGAATTGGCCCAAGCCAAAGAAGAGGCCGAAAGTGCCAACCAAGCCAAAAGTGTGTTCTTGGCCAACATGAGCCACGAAATTCGCACGCCCATGAACGCCATTCTTGGCTATACTCAAATTCTAAATGGCGACACAAACTTATCCCCCGATCAGCGTAAAGCCATCCAAACCATTGGTCATAGCGGTGAACATCTCTTGGGCCTCATCAACGACGTACTCGACATTTCTAAAATTGAAGCAGGTCGCGAAGAACTTTACCTCACCCATTTCAACATCAAAGATTTCATTCGCACCCTCGAACAAATTTTCCAAATTCGATGCCAACAAGAAAACTTGATTTGGAAGTTAGAAGAAAGTGTGCTCAATATTTCCATCCGCGGTGACGAAAACAAACTGCGGCAAGCCCTCATCAACCTCTTGGGCAATGCCATCAAATTTACCGACCAAGGACAAATCACACTTAAAATTGAAGCACGTGAAAACAGCCAATATTATTTTGAAGTATCCGACTCAGGCCCAGGTATATCCAAAGAAAGACAGAACCAAATTTTTGAACCATTCCATCAAGAAGAAGCAGGCAAACAACAAGGCGGTACGGGATTGGGGCTGGCCATTTCATTGCGACACATTCAAATGATGGGCGGAAACATAGAACTAAAATCCGCCCCAGGTCAAGGCGCAAAATTCTTCTTTACCCTCACATTGCCTGCAACAGAAACCGTATCTGTCTCAGACGGCACAAAATGGTCGCATGTTCAGAAGCTTTCAGACACGCATACTGTTAAAGCACTCATTGTAGACGACACGGCAACCAACATTGAAGTTTTTGAACGCATTCTCATAAATATTGGCGTAACCGTTGAAACCGCACAGAACGGCATTAAGGCCCTCGAACGCATCGAACAATCTATGCCAGACATTGTTTTCATGGACATTCGCATGCCCGAAATGGACGGCCCTGTTACCTTACAACACATCTTTGACAAACACGGAAAGAATGCCACCAAAATCGTAGCTGTAACAGCCTCAGTCTTTGACCATCAGCGCCAACGTTATTTCACCATGGGCTTTGACGGTTTTATCGACAAACCCATTCGCGCCGAACGTATTTATGCGTGCTTGGCAGAACACCTTAACGTCACATTCGATTTTGCAGATGTCAGCATAGTCCAACAAGAAAAAGATTGGTCCAACCTCGTATTGCCCAAAGAACTCTATGAAAATTTCCAAAACGCCATTGACACGCACAGCATCACGGACTTACGACAATATATCGGTGAATTAGAACAATTGGGTGATCAAGAAAAACACCTAGCGAATCATTTAAGAATACTGACACAATCTTTTGATATTGAAGAAATCAGAACCGTCTTGGAAGGTATAAGTATCGAAACAAATTGAACCCCAAGTGTTGAAATCCGGTTTTGTATAAAGAAAGCCCGCCGGATAAATCCATCGAGCTTTCTGAACCCTTTTCACAACCTCCTAAAATTATGCCTTCTCAAAACGCCATACAATCCCACCAACCCACAATACACGCTCCGACACAACCTTCTGTCTGGCGATCTATCCTCCTTGCCATTGCCATCACCCTCGCACTCAATGCTGTCATTCCTTATATCCAACACACCCTACACACCGTCTCGATCGTTGAAGGCATGATCCCAATGGGCGTACTCATGCCCTTTTTTGTACTCGTTTTTATCGTCAATCCCATCCTCCGTCTGGCAGCGCCCCAACACCATCTACGCACCTGGGAGCTCGTCATCATTGCTTCCATTCTCTATGTCAGTTCCCACACAGATGAATTCCTAAGCCGTGCCATCTCCGTCTTTGCTGTATCTAACTATATGGCCACGCCCGAAAACTTATGGCAAGAATACGCATTGCCACACATTGCTCCGCACTTACTCGTTTCAAACCCAAATGGACAGTTGGATTATTTTTACGAAGGATTGCCGTCTCACACAAAAATCCCGTGGCACATCTGGGTTGGCCCGCTATTCAGTTGGCTCAGTTTTTTTGTCGCTATCGGCACCGGGTGCATTACCCTTGCCATCCTCATGCGCAAACAGTGGGTAGATCAAGAACGCATCCCATTCCCCTTTGCCAAAGTCATCGAATCCCTCGCCGAAGACAACGAATCAGGCATCTTTCCATCCTACACAAAAAACAGGCTCTTTTGGATCGGTGCACTCATTCCCATCTTTGTTGTATTCTGGTTCATGATCGGTTACTTTCGCCCCGACTTTCCCGTCATCACCTTAGGCATCACCGGTCACAAAATTGGTCTTGGACGCTTCGTACCAGCATTCAATGTCAATTTCTACTTTCCCGTTGTCGGATTTGCATACTTCACCGATCTGCAGGTTCTTTTCTCCATTTGGTTTTTCTACGTCCTCACCTGGTTACAAATTTGGTCAACCGTACGTTTCGGTATTGCCGAAGGTTTGGGCACCTATGCAGGTACTCGCCAACAAGCTATTGGTGGTTTTGTTGTTTTTTGTTTGTGGGCATTGTGGATTGCACGCGCGCACATCAAAACCATTTTTCAGCATCTCTTTGCCAAAAGCAATATCTCCGACCAACACGAACCCCTCTCTTATAAGACCGCCGGATATACTTTTATTGCCTGCTGTCTTTACATGATCTTCTGGCTCACACAAGCAGGCCTCTTCTGGCCCCTATCTATCCTCGTTGTCGTTTTTTGGTTTTTGTTCTATCTCGGTTTTGCCAAAATCGTCGCCATGACCGGCCTCGTCTTCATGGAATCACCAGGCTTAGGTCAATACATTCTCGACTATGCCCCACCCGGTTCTCTTGCCGACGGTGATTTGGCCATGCGCCACCTTGTTGACAGCACGTACCAAAACGGCAAATGTTTTGCCATCTCAGATGCCGCACATGCTGCACGCCTCTTAGAACCCTTGGGCAAACATGCACGCCAAGTCGGGTATGCCCTCATCATCACCTTAGCACTAACCCTTATTGTCTCTGCCACATCCACCATCTCATTAGGCCACCAAGGTGGTGCATCCAACTTTGGTTCTTCCGGCTCTTTTGAAAATGGCCCCGGATATTTCAATCGCATGGTCTCATCCGTCCGCAACATGGGCCACGTCTCTCACTACGGTCTTAAAATCACCTACGTGCTGTGGGGCGCGCTGGTCATGGTCATCCTCACCATTGGCCAATATCGTTTCACTTGGTGGCCCTTCCACCCCATCGGTTTTACCGTTGTCACCTTCAACTCTGTGCAACGCTCTATCCTTTCCGTCTTTGTTGCCTGGACCCTCAAAGCCATCATTCTCAAAGTAGGTGGCATTACCCTCTACCGCAAAAGCCAACCCTTTTTTATGGGCCTCATTGTCGGTTACACCTTTGCCCTTATTGTCGCCATTGGCGTAGACATCCTCTATTTTCCTGGCAACGGGCACAATTTGTATCGCGGTGATTGAAAAAACCTGAATCATCATGGCGACGATTGTGGATCGTGTTATTTAATATGACGCTAAATACTTTTCTATAAATACCAAATTCAGCTGTATATTCTGAACAATACATTTGCCCATAAAATCAACTTGATTGATGAATAAACCTTAAGAGGATATTTATGATGACAGAAAAACTTGCCCGCGGCATTTGGCCGGCGCTGTGCACGGGTTTTGACGATACTGCCGAACATGTTGCCACAGATCGCATACAGGCATTGCTGCGCACCCTCATTGATGCAGGTTCAAACGGTTTTTTTGTCTGTGGCGGTACGGGTGAAGGACGTTTTATGAGCGTAGCTGAACGTAAGAGCGTGGCAGAGGTTGCTGCAGCTGAAGTAGCTGGGGCTGTGCCCATTATTCTGCAAGTAGGGGGTGCAAGTACCGAAGATGCCATCGCGCTGGCACAACACGCTGCTCGTACGCAAGGCATCAATGCTGTCGCTTCCGTTGCCCCTATTGATCAACCCAACGATTTGGATGCCGCTGTTGAACACTACACAGCTATCGGTGCGGCAACCGACTTGCCCTTTTATGTCTACTGGCTGATGGGCGAAGCCGACAAACGTGTTACCGCCGATCGTTTTCTTGAAGCGATGCAAGGGGTTCCACACTTTGCCGGTGTCAAGTTCACCGATTACAATCTCTATCTTTTCGGTCAGCTCATAGATCGCTCGGGTGGTGCCATCAATGCAATCAGTGGCCCAGACGAAATGGCTCTGCCTGCAATGGTAATGGGTGCTGAAGCAGCCATTGGTACGACCTATAACATCATGCCAAAATTGTATTTACAGATGCGCGCAGCCTTTGAGGGCGGCCGTCTCGATGAAGCCATGGATTGTCAGAACCGTGCAAATCGCGTGATTCGCATTCTCATCGAACACGGCGTGCTGGCCGGTGTGAAAGCCATGCTCGGGTGGCGTGGTACACCTGTTGGGCCACCCCGTCAGGGCGCACCTTTAAGCGCCATTGCCGAAAAGGCGTTGCGCGCAGACATTGACGCCCTCGACTTTGATGTTGCATGATGAACCACCTTCTGACCACAATACCATAAAGGTCCCACTATTTTGTAGGGACAAAGAATATCACTGATTCACAAAATAGCGTGCACACACCTGACTTTGGGTAATGTACGTCCAATAACTCATTTTATTTGACTGGGAAGACTGTCTCATGACCCGCATCTCCATTAGCACCGACGTTGACGCTGGCACCATTTCGCGTCACATTTATGGTCATTTTGCCGAGCACCTTGGCCGTTGTATCTACGATGGTTTATTCGTTGGTCAATCCTCTCCTATTCCCAACACACGGGGTATACGCAACGATGTCGTTGAAGCATTGAAACACATCCACATTCCCAACTTGCGCTGGCCGGGGGGGTGTTTTGCCGATGAGTATCACTGGATGGATGGCATCGGCCCACCTGACAAAAGACCAACCATGCTCAATACCTACTGGGGCCGAGTCGTCGAAGACAACGCCTTTGGCACGCACGAGTTCATGGATCTGTGTGAGCAACTTGGCACCGATGCTTATATCTGCGGCAACGTGGGGTCGGGCACGGTACGCGAAATGCAGCAGTGGGTGGAATATTTGACCGCTGAGGCCGGGCCAATGGCAGACCTGCGTGCTAAAAACGGTCACAGCAAACCTTGGCGCGTACCCTTCTGGGGCGTTGGCAATGAAAATTGGGCTTGCGGAGGGGACATGCGGCCAGAGTATTATGCAGATCTTTATCGTCACTACATCAGCTACGTACGCAACTTTGGCGACAACCATCTCTGCCGCATCGCCTGCGGTCCCTACGGCGATGATTTGCATTGGACGGAGACCCTCATACGCCAGGCAGGAAAAAAGTTTCATGCGATGGGCATGCATTTCTACTGCGGATCTGGAAGACAGAAACAATTGGCCGTGGATGGCAATGAAGACGACTGGTATTTTTTGCTTCACAATGCAAAGCGAATGGACGATCTGCTAAAGGCACAGATCGCCGTAATGGATCAACACGATTCGATAGGGCGCATCACCATGATTGTTGACGAGTGGGGCACTTGGCACGAAGTTGAAGCGGACACCCATCCCAAATTTCTCTATCAGCAAAATACAATTAGAGATGCCATCGCTGCTTCTGTCACGCTCGACATTTTCAACCATCATTGTCGGCGCGTTTCGGGTGCCAATATTGCCCAGACAGTCAATGTGTTGCAGGCGATGGTGCTTACCGAGGGCGACAGAATGCTGTTGACACCGACCTATCACGTCTTCGAGATGTACGTGCCGCACCATGATGCGATCTGTTTGCCCTGCCATGTCACGACCAACACGCTGGGTGAAGGCGATACCGAAGTACCGGCAATCAGTGCTTCGGCCAGCCGTGCCGAAAATGGCAGTGTATATGTGACAATAACAAATCTCAACGCGAGCAATACCGAGTCGGTATCTATTGCCCTGCATGGTCTCGATGCGTCATCACTACAAGCACGTGTGCTCAGCGGAGATGCGCTGAACAGCCACAATACATTTGATCAACCCAACACCGTAAGACCCGTTGCTTTTGATGGTGCTGTGCTGACACGCAATGGTTTGGACGTTGAAATGCCACCCCGATCCGTGGTGGCTATAGCTGTGCCAGCTTAAAAGCCACGTCCCTAAGGATTATCGTACACGATCCGAATCATCCATCAACACACGAATCAAACATACATCATAGAGTTTTAAGATTTTGCACCACCAAAATCAAAAGACCGACACCCATTCAGGCGTCGGTCTTTTGGTTGCAAAAGCAATAATATGAAACCCTACACAAACATACTGCATTGAATCACAATATCATGATCTCTATTGAAAATAGATTATGCTTCAAGCGCCGGAGCACATGCTGGCAAAAATCGTTGCAGATCTTTTATGCGCTTTAAAAGGTCTGCCTGCGAATCTGCACAAACATTGATATGCCCCAGTTTGCGACCGGGGCGTTCGCTCTTATCATACAGATGCAAATGTGTTCCTGGCATTTCCAAAACTTGAAGCGGATTGTTGAGTTCGCCAATAATATTGATCATGGCCGTATCACAGCGCACATCGGTCTTTCCAAGAGGCCAATCCATAATGGCGCGCAAATGATTTTCAAATTGACTGGTCACAGCGCCATCTTGTGTCCAATGTCCCGAGTTGTGTACACGCGCGGCCATCTCATTGGCAAACAACCCATCCTCGGTCTCAAACATTTCAAGCGTACAAGTGCCCACATAGTCAAGGTGTTCCAAAATACGACGCACATAATTTTGCGCTTGAACAGTGAGTTCTGCACTCACCCCCGGGGCAGGAGCCAAGGTATAGCGCAAAATACCCTCGTGATGAAAATTTTCGACCAAAGGGTAAAATACAATATCACCCCTTTTGTTACGTGTAGCAACTTGTGACAACTCGCGACGAAAGGGCACAAACTGTTCAATAATCACTTCGGTCTGAAACTTTTCCCATATCGTATCTGCCACCGACAGATCGCGCACCACAGCCTGACCTTTTCCATCGTAGCCCATCGTTGTGGTTTTGACGACTACAGGTACGCCTAACGTCTCGAAAGCCTTTTGCACATCTCCCTGCGACTGTGCAATTTGATAAGGCGGCACCGGAATATCAAGCTCAGTAAAAAGGCCTTTTTCACGCCCCCGATCTTGAGAGCGCGCCAGATTTTCAACAAACGGGTAAAAAGGTTTTTTTTCTGCCACTTTCTGAGCAAGGTCAGGGAGAAAGTTCTCAAACTCATATGTAAAAACATCATTCGCATCAATGAACTTAGAAAGCGCATCTTCGTCGACATCTGGATTAAAATAAGGCCCCAAATCGGAAATGGGCGGATTGGGTGGGGTGTCGTAAAAAGAAAAGGTCAGCCCCAAAGGACGCCCCGCAAGCGCCAGCATACGCCCCAGCTGGCCCGAACCTAAGATACCAATTTTCATGATTGCGCCTTGGGATCGGGGTTGTCGAGCACACGCTGTGTTTGTGCCTTGCGATATGCAGACACGGCCTCACGAATGTCGGGATATTTTCGAGCAAGTATTTGAGCTGCCAACAACGCAGCATTCACGGCACCCGCACGGCCAATGGCCAATGTGCCCACCGCAATACCCGCAGGCATTTGTGCAATAGACAGCAACGAATCCATGCCCTTAAGGGCATGAGACTCCATTGGCACGCCCAAAACAGGCAAATCGGTTTTTGATGCCGCCATGCCTGGTAAATGTGCCGCACCGCCAGCACCAGCAATAATGACGTCTATGCCCCGTGATTCTGCAGACGAAGCATATTCAAATAACAAATCGGGTGTGCGGTGCGCCGAGACAATACGCGTTTCGTGAGGCACATGCAATGCTTCAAGCGTTTCAACCGTATTTTGCATAATGCCCCAATCAGACTGAGACCCCATAATAACGCCCACAAGAGGTTGCATAGTAGATTCTCCAAGATTATATCGTTTTGCTACGTAATGAAACAGAATTAATCGTGCATCTCACTGAAGCGATAGATTTCTGAAGGTCACTCAGAGTCCGTCTTTATGTTCCGAATAAACACCGCGAAGCGTTTCAACAACAGGCCAATAAGACACTTATATCGCTTAGGCTTCTTCAATGAGACGGGCTATTTAACACAAATGTTTTACGCAATTGCTTACGCAACGTAAAATACATAAATGGATGTCTCAATATAAAAAAATAACAAGGCAAATACAATGATATGTGTCAGACAAAACAATAACAACCCCATTTTACCTTTATGTGTGACCAACAGCGAAAAACCTGTAAAATTTGTCTTGAAAATTATCATGCCAAACCTTAACTTCCAGTAAGTTTGAGCCAATTAAGAAAACCGGTTCCCACTCGGACACCGGTTTTTTGTTGAAAACCCATCATAGGAACCCTTTTGGAACGCGTCCCACTCAGTCATTACGCCGCACTCTTATCACAATACCTCCGCCCCTACTGGAAACGCGTCATCATGCTTGGCGTTTTCATGTTCAGTGGCATTGGTCTCAATCTGCTCAACCCACAAATTGTGCGCTACTTCATTGACACCGCACAAGCCGATGGGGCCATGGACGATCTCGTCTGGGCGGGCATTGCCTTCCTCGCCGTAGGCATCATTCGCCAAGGCGTACAAATTGTCAGCTCCTACCTCGGTCAAGATGTGGGTTGGCGCGCTACCAATCAAATGCGCAACGATTTGGCCCACCACTGCCTCACCCTCGACATGGGGTTTCACCACCAACACACACCCGGTGAAATGATCGAACGTGTGGACGGCGATACCACGGCCCTCTCCAACTTCTTCTCACAATTTGTCATCCAAGTCATCGGCAGTGTGTTTTTCCTAATCGGTGTACTCATCCTCATCTATCGCGAAGACTGGCGCGTGGGTACTGCACTGGCCATCTTCTCCGTCGTCGCCTTCCTTGTCTTCAACCTCACCCGCAACATCGCTGTCCCCATTTACACTGCCGAGCGCGAAAGTTATGCGCGTCTATACGGTTTTCTGGAAGAACGCCTGTTGGGCCTCGAAGACGTGCGTACCAATGGCGCAGGTGATTATGCCATGAATCGTTTTCACAGTGTCAACAATGGGGTTTTTGCACGCATTAAAAAATCTGAAGTCATGAGTGAAATCCTACGCGGCATCACAGGCATCATGTTTGCACTTGGATATGCACTGGCCATGGGCATGGGCATTTGGATGTATCAAGAAGGCACCTTCACAATCGGTGCCGTCTTCCTCGTCTTCCACTACACCTCCATGCTACGCGAACCCCTCTTTCAAATCAGCCAACAAATTAACGAACTACAACGCGCCACAGCAGGGCTCAAACGCATAGAAGAACTGCACCGCATCCAAACAGGCATTCAAGATGGCGATCAAAAATTAGTGGCCACACGCCCGCTTGGCATCACATTTGACGATG
Source organism: Candidatus Latescibacterota bacterium (assembly GCA_018650745.1). Taxonomy (GTDB): domain Bacteria; phylum Latescibacterota; class UBA2968; order UBA2968; family UBA2968; genus JABIFK01. Next base: position 11,223 of record JABIFK010000236.1, read on the forward strand.
TTACATTTGCCTACAACCCCAATGAAAACGTCCTCAAAAACGTATCCTTCACTCTCGAACCCGGCAAAACACTGGGCCTCTTGGGTCGCACGGGCAGTGGCAAAACCACCATCACCCGATTGCTCTTTCGCTTCTACGATATCCAAAGCGGTCAAATTCGTATAGGCGATCAACCCATTCAAAACATCGAACTCGAAGACCTGCGCCAACACGTTGGCCTCGTCACCCAAGATGTACAACTCTTCAATGCCTCTGTGCGAGACAACTTGGCCCTCTTTCGCCCCAATGTCTCCGACGACAAAATCATCACCATCTTAGAAGAGCTCGGCCTAAGCACTTGGTACAACGCACTCCCCAACGGCCTCGATACCGAACTTACTACTGGAGGCAGCGGCCTCTCTGCAGGTGAAGCCCAACTACTCGCCTTCACCCGCGTCTTCCTCAAAGACCCCGGCCTCGTCATTCTCGACGAACCTTCATCACGCCTCGATCCGGCCACAGAGCAAAACATCAACCGCGCTGTAGAGCGCCTCTTGCAAGATCGCACAGGCATCATCATTGCTCACCGCCTCGACACGGTTCAACGCGTCGACAACATTCTGATCCTTGATCATGGCAATGTTCAAGAATTTGGTCCTCGATCAGAACTCGTAACAAACCCCAACTCACAATTTTCAAAACTCCTCAAAACCGGCTTGGAGGAACTCATTATATGACCATGGGTCAAACCACATGGCGCCTCCTAAAGTATCGCCCGGGTCTCTTTCTGTTTACCATTATTTTTCGTGGCATTGATGATGTTGCGCCCTTCCTTGCGGGCGTCATCATGAAAAATTTCTTCGACGCCCTATCAGGCCAAGCAGAAGCCGACTTCACGCCCTGGACCCTCGTGGCACTCTTTGTGGCTGTAGAGGTCGGTGATCGTGTAGCCCTCTTAGGCTCGGCTTATGCATGGCCGCGTTGGTGGTATGCCATTGAAACGCTGCTGCGCAAGAACCTCATGACCGCCATCCTTGAAGTACGCAACCCAGCACACATTTCCAGTGTCTCTGGCGAAGTCACCAACCGCTTTCGCGACGACGTCATGGGCATCATTCAATACCTCAATCGTTATATCCACATGTGGGGCAACCTCGTTTTTGCAGGACTCGCCATTTCATACATGGCCAAAATCGATCCCTTCATCACCGTCATCACCATCGTCCCAGCTATTTGTGTGGTCATTGTCGTAGACTTTGCTCGAAAATACATTCATAAGTACCGCACCGCACAACGCATTGCCACCGAACGATCCACCAATTTCATCAACGAAATGTTCCAATCCATTCTTGCCATCAAAGTGGCCACCACCGAAACCCACATCAGAGAACGCTTTAGCATTCTCAACGACGAACGCCGCAAATCAACGCTCATTGACAACCTCTTCAACCAAATCTTAGGCTCCATCAACTTCAACCTTGGGCACATCGCGACCGGCGTCATTCTCATACTCGTTGCACAAAAAATGAAATCGGGCACGTTTACCGTTGGCGACATGGCCCTCTTTGCAACCTACGTTGGCCAAGTGGCCCGAAGTGGTTCCCTCTTAGGCACCATTCTCACCAACCACAAACGCGCCGAAGTCTCATACTTTCGCATGGCCGATACCATCGACGACATCCCACGTGAACACCTGTCAGAACACAACCCCGTTTACCTCAACAACGACCCACCCGCATTACAATTGCCCACACGCACCGACAAAGACAAACTCAGTACCCTCACCGTTCGCAACCTGTCTTATACTTACGGTCAAACCGGCAACGGCATTCACAACATCGACCTCACGGTACCTTCTGGTTCATTCACCGCTATCACAGGTCAAATAGGCTCTGGCAAAACAACCCTCATTCGGGCCTTACTCGGCGTACTCCCCAAAACCGAAGGCGACATCCTCTGGAATGACGATCCCGTCACCGATCCCAAAACCTTCTTCATTCCTCCCCGATGTGCCTACACCCCACAGATTCCACACCTCTTTAGCGAAACCCTACGCGACAACATCCTCCTCGGCCTACCCG
>JABIFK010000235.1 GCA_018650745.1 Candidatus Latescibacterota bacterium
AGGAATACACAACATGATCTGATGTATGCATGGAGCTCAGATTTGGGACATACGTGGTTCAACGCTCAAGGAGAGTGTGTTGGAGATGCCACAAAATTGATATCGATTAATTCTCCAGTGACGGTCTGGGAAATTGATGGGCATCGCGGGATGAAAAATCAGCACAGTATGTATGTTGACAACAAGGGGCGACCACATATTGTGCTGTATTATTTACAAGATGGTGAGTCCGATCTGACCCTTGGTAAAAAAGATGAACAGCGCAGTCGGTATTACCACTTTTATCTCGATAGAGAGGGCACATGGCACCGACGAGAGGTGCCTATCCCTTTGTCTACAATGGGGAACAAGTGGCGCCACCGAGGCCGTGTGATGCTGGACAGAAATAACACAGCTTATCTGGTGTTCAATTTAGATGGGGATCTTGCGATCGCCAGTGCAACCGATGAGGCAGATTATCGCGACTGGCAGCTTGCCGTACGCTATGCCGATGGTGGACCGTATGATGGAGAACCTCGTGTCGATGTCACTTTGCTGGACTCCGAAGAAAAGCTTTCCATTTATATACAGGAAGAAGCATCTTCCGATCACGATGCCACGCCACTTCACGTGGTGACCTTTGCTATCGGTTGAAGAGAAAAGAATGCCACACCCGCGTCGACAATGGCAGACGTTATGAGAAATGACGCAACTCCGCATGACTTTTGGAAGACAAGACCCTTACCCTATGTAGATTGAGAATCTGGTACCGTTATGTTTCTCTTTGGCTCCCACGTTACGCGTCACTGGCTCTCAATATATCTCAAGGATTCAATAAATGAACCGTCCGACTGCTATCCTTTTTGACTTTGGAGGTAAAAATGCTACAAGAGGCGGCGAGGATTTAGCAACTCTCGCTCAGAAAACAACTAAGTGCAAAGAGACCTATCCTAAATGCAGAATAGGAAACTCGCCACAAAGTTGTCACGACCAAAAAAATTGCCCATGGGCCTGAAATTGCCCATGGGCCTGAAATTGCCCTGGGCGATTTTTTTTGCTTTTTTAGCACCTCTGTCAGAATTTATCGGGGCTTTAAGTATAAAAGATCCTTCTGGCAAATCGTTTCAACAATCCTCAGGTCTCATCGACACATCCCCACCATCATGCTCAGCTACCCCCTTAAATCCATCCTCGACACATTTTAAAGGGCGTGATGTAATTTCTCTTTTTGATTGCAAATTTACCCACTATCTTACGTCGTAACACCACCCACTCATCAGTCGTGAAAACCATACCATTGCTTTCCTGTAGTACAACTTCACATAGAGGCACAATGAACGAACAGAACCTAAAAATTGAAAAGCTCGCACCAAACTGTGGAGGCGAAGTGCTTGACATAGACCTGGCCCACGTATCTGATGAAAAAACCATAACGGCACTCAAAGCAGCGCTCGCGGAACACGGTGTACTGTTTTTTCGACAACAGGACATAACACCAGCACAACAAAAAGAATTATGCCGTCGTTTTGGCGAACTGCACCTACACCCCGCTTGGCCACGCCTCGTCGAAGGGCACCCAGAAGTCATGGAAATCTACGCCGATAAGGATACCACGCGAATTGCAGGCGAAGAATGGCACTCAGACGTTTCATGTGACCTCAAACCACCGTTGGGCACCATGCTCTATCTGATCGAAACACCGCCCGAAGGGGGCGACACGCTATTTGCCAACACCTGTGCCGCATTTGAGGCCCTGTCAGAACCAATGCGAAACCTTCTCGACGGACTAACGGCAGTGCACGATGGCGAACCCGTTTACCGACAAGGTTATGGCGAAAAGGCAGTTGAGCGAATATCCTATCCACGCGCAGAACATCCCGTCGTACGCACGCACCCCGTAAACGGACGCAAAGGACTCTTTGTAAACCGCACCTTCACCACAAAGATTGTGGAGCTTACACAACGAGAAAGCGACGCATTACTCGCCATGCTTTTCACGCATATAGAGCACCCTTTATTTCAGTGTCGTTTTCGCTGGCAATCCGACGTGGTTGCGTTTTGGGACAACCGCGTTGTCCAACACTTAGCACTATGGGATTATTTCCCACACCGCAGGCGTGGACATCGCGTCACCATTGAGGGTGAAGTGCCATTTTAAATGCGAAATTCCAGGCATAAAATCGTATACGAACCGAGAGATTGTACGATCCTTCGTTGATGACATCCTGATTAAGGGTCACCTTGAAAAACTGGAACACTATATCAACAATGAGCATTTCACACAGCATAACCCACACATCGCTGACGGTCTGTCGGCCCTGCGCTCAGCATTGAAAGCGACGTTCGATGAAGGCGTTGCCATAAAATATGGTCACCTGCATCGCCTGCTCGCAGAAGGAAACTTTGTACTTGCTGTCAGTGAAGGTTCCCTCAATGGTGTTCACTCATCATTCTATGACCTCTTCCGCGTTTCTGAAGGCAAGTTGGTAGAACATTGGGATACCATCGAAACAGTGCCCCACGCTCCGAGTGGAAAAACGACAACGGCAAGTTCTAAAAGTGGCATACTTGACCAGAGGAAAGCCTGAAACTAATTTTTACCAAATATGCTCCAATATGATTCCAAACCATTAAGACAAATCTCTTGAACATACCCAACAATCTGCATACATTAACTATCCCCTCTGAATGACTTATTCAGAGGGGATTTGGCTATCTGATCAAACTATAGATATGCAATCGTTAAGACCCATTTCATGTGTAATCAAAAAGGAGATAGAGTATGGCAAATTTTGATGACCTGATGTCGCTGGATGCGCTGGCACAGGCAGAATTAATAAAAAAAGGCGACGTGAAGGCCATCGAATTGATGGACGCAACAATCGCATGTATCGAACGTGTGAACCCACAATTAAATGCCGTGATCACGCCTATGTATGATCAAGCGCGTGAAATTGCCAAAGGCAAACTGCCCAATGGCCCGCTTGCAGGGGTTCCATACGCACTCAAAGATCTGGCGGCTTCTTATGCAGGCGTCAGACAAGCATCTGGTGCAAAAGTCTTTAAAGATGTCATAGCCGATCAAGACAGCGAACTTGTCGTCCGTCTAAAAAAAGCTGGACTCATCATCCCGTGCAAAACAAATACGCCAGAGTTGGGCTGCCATGTCACCACAGAACCCAAACTGTTCGGCCCGACTCTCAACCCCTGGGACACCACACGATCACCGGGTGGATCCAGTGGCGGGGCAGCAGCACTGGTGGCCGCAGGTGCCATTCCCGCCGCCCACGCCAACGACGCGGGTGGCTCCATCCGCATTCCGGCTTCGGCCTGTGGTGTGTTTGGCCTCAAACCCACTCGAGCACGCAACTCATTGGGACCTGGCATGGGCGATTGGGCAAGCGGTCTGGCTACAGAACACGCCGTAACACGCTCCGTGCGAGACAGCGCAGCCATTCTCGATGCCACTTCTGGTCCCGATGTCGGTGACCCGTATTGGGCGCCCACACCAAAACGCCCCTTCCTCGATGAAGTAGGCGTCAACCCCGGATCACTTCGCATCGCCTTTACCACCCAAACCATCAAAGGCCTGCCCACACATCCTGATTGTGCCGATGCCGTAGAAGATGTCGCAAAGCTCTGCGCCGACTTAGGGCATGAAGTTGTTGAAGCCTCACCAGCAATTGACGGTGAAGTGATCGTAAACGCCTTCACCACATTATTTTCAACAGGTCTTGCGGGATTAATCGATGCCATTGGCGAACAAAGCGGTCAAACCTTTACGGCCGACCAGTTCGAACCCCTCACAGGATTTACTTATGAAAGGGGCCGCAGCTACAGTGCGTCAGAATATCTACGCACCGTGGGCACCATTCAATCAATATCCCGTGAAATCGCACGGTTCTTTCTCAACTACGACCTGTGGCTCACCCCCACACTGACCGATCCACCCCTTCCCTTGGGCTCTTTCGAAATTTCATCTGAACAATCGGCGCAACAAGCCTCTGACCGTGTTTGGGATTTTGTGTCCCACACGCCCATGTGTAACACAACCGGGCAACCTGCCATGTCTATGCCACTCAATTGGAATGACGACAACCTGCCCATCGGAACCCATTTCATTGGTCGGTTTGGTGACGAAGCAACACTCTTTAGACTCGCAGCACAGCTCGAACAAGCCCGTCCTTGGGCCCATCGAAAACCACCTGTAACCGCTTTATAAATACGAAAAGTCAATCCCGAATCATACAAACCACCCCACTGAATCAATCAAAAAACAAAAGGAGACATCATGGAATTCCCAGACGGCACAGTCAACTACGAAGCATTCGGCGCAATCGGAGACGGCGTTGCCGACGACCTGCCCGCAATTTGCAAAGCACATGACTATGCCAATGAAAATGGCCTAAGCGTCAAAACCAAGCCCGAAGCCACCTATCATCTCGGCAAACAAGCCCTC
>JABIFK010000140.1 GCA_018650745.1 Candidatus Latescibacterota bacterium
ACAGCCGCACACACATGACTCACAGCCATCGTACCAATAGGCCCACAAATATTATGCGGTGACAACGGGATATAATACATATCCGCCAAATCTGCGATCCGCCGCCCTTCCAGCAATCCGCCAGCCTTTGCCAAATCAGGCGATACAATATCCGCTGCTTGTGCCTGAATCAAATCGCGAAACCCATGTCGCGTATAAAAATTTTCACCCGTGCAAATGGGCGTTCGCGTAGCAGCCGTCACCTTGGCCATGGCATCAATATTTTCAGGTGGTATTGGATCTTCTAACCAAAGCAAATCCAAAGCTTCAAACGCATAAGCCACCTTCAATATATCGTTGGGCGCATATCGCCAATGGGCATCAATTGCCAAATCCGTATTGGGGTCTAAAGCTTCTCGAATTGCTGTCACCACTTCAACAAAAAAAGCGATATCGTTGTTGCTAATACCTCGATTATATTTATCGCGCTGTGTTGGCCGTGGATCAATATCAAACTTAATCGCATCAAATCCACGCGCTTCTACTTCAACCGCTTTTTCTACCCACGATGCAGGTGAATCCTCATCCCCAGCGTGGCAATCATTATACAACCGAATCGAATCGCGAAACTTCCCCCCCAGCAATTGCCAAATCGGCACCCCAAGTGATTGTCCGACAACATCCCACAAGGCCATCTCAATACCGCTAATCGCACTCATCACCGCACCCTGAAAAAATCCCGATGCCGACATCGTGCGCATCATATCTCGAAATAACTTATCCACATGATGTGGATCTTCTCCAATCAAGACCTTCGTCAACCGTTCATCCACCGCAATTTGATGAACGCCCGCCCCATGATACGCTTCACCAATTCCCACCAAACCCGTATCCGTTTTTATCTTCACCAACACCCAAGGAAAAGGTGTCAATACGACAGCTCCCACATGTGTAATTTTCATATTCATTATCCATTCAAAATACGTGTGTTGCCATCGCTGGCATTCAGATAAGGGACAGACCGTGCCAAAAATGTATCCAACAATTGTGTCGGTGATAAATCCGATGTATCAATATCAAACTTTCGCTGAATCCAAGACATGCGCACTTCATCTTTAAAATGATCTGAAACCGTTTCCACATCTTCTTTTGGCACCAAGCTGTGTGGGTGAGGTGCATCATCCATCCGTTTGCGAATCACTTCAGGTTGCGCATGCAAATGCACCAATATCACATCCTTTGGCAAATCAACTTCATACTCTCGAATCTGAATATTTTTCCCCGGATAATAATATCGTGGACCATACACCATTTCTTCAATATGAAACCCACCCATTAATACGTGTTCAAACTTGTGCATCAAATGCACATGATACACGATTTGAAACCGTTGAAACCGCTCCTTTATACCTGGCAACATATCCAACATACCTTGCTGTTCTTCATCGGTAAGATGAAACGCATCGGGAATGGTAAAATGATCGTCCAAATGATGTTGAACACCACACTTTTGGCCCCATTCATAAATGCCATCTATCAACGTACTCACACCCGAATATTCGCAACCAACCACAATGACACGCATAATTAAAACTCCTCAGAGAAATCAAACCCGACCCAGTTTCCACACATCGGGAAACATATTATTGCCAGCCACCATCCAAAGTGCATTGTCATAGACAAACACACTCGCCGCATGACGCGGTGCCCACGGCGTATTGGGAACTTCTGTCCAAGTAACCCCATCTGCCGAATACCATACATCATTGCGATTGCCACCCTCTTGATAATACCCGTCCATCACCCACATTTGATCATCAAACACCGCCACCTCATGATATTGTCTCGGTGTCCAAGGGGTTACATCTGCATCACGGTGCTTGTAGCATCTCCAATGTCCAGTCTGCACCATTTTTTGAGGACCATATCTCACTGTTACAGATACTCGGAAAGTGCACTTTGTCTTTTGGGTTCCAGCCTCCCAATAACCACATCCTGTCTTGGAACACCAAAGCACCTGCGCCATCTCTCCCGGCAAATACAGCACCTTCAGTCACGCACTCCCAACGATAATCAATCATAACGCAGCCTCAATCCATTCGTTCGGTCGCACCAAATATGTTTTTTCGTTCTATCGCTCATTACGATGCATCGATACCCCACGTGGATTTTCAAATGCATCAATCCACAACCGACACCATTCATCATAATCATCCATCACACGACCTGGATTGCTTGGGCTTCGCACCACAAACTCAGGGTGTGCCGTTCGTCCTGTATGTTCTCCTGTGGGTTGATAGCGTAAATCCAATGACCATCTGCACAAATCCGTTCTATTGGGCGTAGAACTATGTGGTGTAAACTTATCCATAATCACCACATCGCCCTTTTTGCACGATGCGACCACGGGTTCTACCGTAGGCAATAATTCGGGCCAAATGGTTGTACCCCCTTCTTTTTGATGCTTAAGATAACCATGCGATTTCGGCACCCCCGGCAATACTCGCATACACCCCATTTCATCTGTTGCATCACCAATGGGCAACCAAAACGTCAACACATTCGAATCATCAGCTTCGGGCATCATCACACCGGCATCCTGGTGCCAGGGCACATTGTGAAAACCAGGCCCATCGTGTTTTTCATAAACTGCGGGCGG
>JABIFK010000771.1 GCA_018650745.1 Candidatus Latescibacterota bacterium
GGGTGGCCAGACCGCACTTCCAATGCCGAGGCAATACGCAACACATCTGCCTCCGCCCACCCCTCGACGGCCACCACATCGGTCACAACGGGTTTACCATAAGTGAGTGTGCCCGTTTTGTCAAATGCCACCACACGCACATCCCCCACCGCTTCGAGATAATTACCGCCTTTAATCAATACCCCTTGCCGCGCGGCACTCGTAATGCCACTCACCACAGCAATAGGCGTTGAAATCACCAACGCACACGGGCAAGCAATCACAAGCAAGGTTAACCCCCGAACAAACCACAGTGAAAAATCCCCCCCAAAGAACAACGTCGGCAACAAAATCACGCCCAACGCCAACAAAGTGATCGCAGGCGTATAATACCGCGAAAACTTCTTTACAAACTGTTCACTGGGTGCCCGATGCTCCTCGGCTTCTTCAACCATTTCAATAATGCGATGCAACGTACTTTCCGAAGCCACACGCGTCGCACGCACTTCCAAATACCCTTCCAAATTAATCGTGCCCGCAAAAACACCATCACCCACCGCTTTATTTATGGGCATCGACTCACCCGTAATGGGCGATTGATCCACAGCCGAGAATCCATCTACAACCTCACCATCCACCGGCACTTTTTCACCTGGCCGCACAATCACTATCTGATCGCGTTCCACCATCACAACCGATACAACACGTTCTCCATCCAAAGTTTTCAGCGTTGCAACATCGGGTGCCAGCGCCATCAAACTTCTTAACGATTGGCGTGCCCGATCAATCGCATAATCTTCTAACAACTCAGCTGTAGAAAACAAAAACGCAATCGCCGCTGCTTCCATATACTCGCCAATGAGCGTAGCACCAACAATTGCAAGGGTCATCAAAAAATCGATATCCAACGAAAGCGATCTCAAAGACCGAAAACCAGCCGCAAAAAAATTACTGCCGCCCAAACAGGCTGCCAACACATAGAATATTTGGTACCATTCAAAGTGCCCAGTCCAAACCGGCTGAGACGCTGCTTCTCCAAATTGCCAAGACAAAATAAGCCCGACAAAGAAAAACACGCCCGCAAACAGCGTACACACTTTCTCCCAATTGCGCCAAAAAGACACCGTTTCAGCACCCTCTGCATTGGGCGAGTATCCTGCATTACGAATGGCATCAGTGATCAAATCGGCTCGCGAATCATTCAACTCATAGTGAACCGTCACCTTTTGACTCATCACACTCGTCTGCACGCCGCAAATACCATCGACAGAACGCACTGCCCGTTCAACCTTTTCGGCACACCCCGCACATTCCATATCGGGCACAGACAAAACCATACGTGTTACATCAGGTTCCACTTGTTCTGATATCATAAAAAAATCCTCATAACAACATTCCTAATCGGCCGCTTGCACCTGTTCCACATCTTGCTCTGGTTGAATCGCAAACCATTTATACAACGCCGGAATCACCAACAGTGTTAAAATGGTCGACGTGACCACCCCGCCAACAACAACAGTCGCCAAGGGGCGCTGCACTTCGCTACCTGTTCCACCAGAAAACAACAAGGGCAATAATCCCAATAAGGTGGTCACTGCCGTCATCAAAACAGCACGCAAACACGCACCTTCAACAGACGCATCATCTAAATCCATACCATTTTCAAGCGCAATGCCAAACAATGCGATAAAGCCAACAGAGGCAGGCACCGACAAATTCTGCCCAGAGATCCACAGCCCAACCACACCGCCCACCAAGGCCAACGGAAGGTCTACCTCTCTTGCAATAGCCGCTTGCGCATCGGCCACAATTGATCCAACACATCAGAAAGATGCGCATCATCGTGACAAGCACCATCGGAATCCGTATTCTCAAGGGCAACGTGCCCATCGGCCCCCAAACAAAGCACCGCCTCACCGAAGGTCGCTTGTGCAAAAGGCACATAAACCAACAGCCAAACAACCAAGCCAATATGTTGAATAGGGTTTCTCATGATGTCGATTCGTGGTGTTTTAAGTATCCGATGACCTCAAAATACAAGAGTTTCATCATCCAGCAACATTTTTTTGCACCTTTTTCACAATTCTTCGTCTATCTTTATAATAAGTACAAATAGATGAATCTGCGGGTGTGCAGCGCAAGTTCTTGTAAAGAACGCGCCGAAATTACCCCACAGCGGCTCACGACCATTAACCCATCTAGCATCTGGACCACACAATGACCGCCATCGAAACCCTCTGGCGCGGCACATCAGACCAACTGCTCTCCTTTATTCACAGCCGCGTGCACGAACCCACTCAGGCCGAAGACATTTTGCAAGACGTTTTTCTTAAAATGTATGAACGCATACACACCCTGCGCGACGACCAAAAACTCGAATCGTGGATGTACCAAATTGCCCGCAACGCCATCATTGACCATTATCGCACCCACAAACCCACCGATACACTGCCCAACGAAATGCCCACCCATCTTGCACCAAGCGACGGA
>JABIFK010000367.1 GCA_018650745.1 Candidatus Latescibacterota bacterium
ATGTATTTGAGCGCGTCTACAATGCGGCGTACAGCCGAAAGTTCACGCACGCGTTCTTCAAAGCGCTGCTGTGTAAGTGCCAATTCGTGTTGATAAAATTCACCACGCTCGGCAATTTGCTTCTTGAGTGCCTCATCAGAGGAGACACTTTGTTGAGGGTTGTTCATTGCGGGTATCCTAAGTTAAAGATCGCCCCCCCGCAAGTTTGACTTTCGGAGTGATACAAAACCAACGGGGTTAAAACTGTCCCGTTAGTGTACAACATAATATGTGTGCTGTATGTGATTGAGCACACAGGTAGATCCAAATATCGGAATAACAACACCTTTTGTGCACTGAAAAATGAAAATGACAACAGATTTTACAATCTCACTTGCTCAAAATAAAATATCATGAAATATATTCTCGTAAACAATAAGTTATCTGTATTTTAAGTGTTTTATTTTAAGTAGTTTAATTTTTTTTAAAAAATTGTGGAATGTTTTTTTGTTTTTGTGGTTGACACACGATCTATATGTAACTATTTTTGTTACGAATTAACCAGAGAGGCTTATTATGAATGCAAGCAGTCGATTTGCTGTTGCGGTTCACATTTTGTTGGTGTTGCACATTAACCGGATGATTCGCGGGTTTGATGCCACCACTTCCGATTTTATTGCGGAGAGTGTTAATACCAATGCGGTAGTGATTCGTCGCATTTTGGGAATGTTGCGCAAAGCTGGTTTGGTGGTGTCACAAACGGGTGTGGGCGGTGGTTCTTCTTTGGCCAAATCTGCCGAACAAATTTCACTGGAAAATATCCGCGTGGCTGTAGAAGATGGTCCTTTGTTTCACCCGCATTATAGCGAGCCCAGTGAAGAGTGCCCGATTGGTCATTGTATTCAAGACGAAATTGGTGGTGCGATTGACGAAGCAGAGGCAGCGGTTAGCAAAGTGTTTGGCGGAAAAAGTCTTGCAGTACTTGCCGAAAAGATGATTCAGACAGACGAATTTCAGACGTGTATGAAAGAGCAGATGGCAGAGATGGAACTGCAATCTTAGTCAGGATAGAGTTGTTGGGCTATTTTTTTGGCTACAATTTGTAACTAATTTGGTTACATAAAAGATGGAGCAGGTAGATCAAATGATGTGTTGTTGGTTATTTTTTACGCTACAATTGTAACTGTAATAGTTACAAGGAGGGTCTATGCAGCAAGATCGTGTTGTTCAATATGGTCAGTGGCTCATCAAGAGGCGATGGCCTGTACTGTTTGGTATGTTGCTGATCGCTGTTGCCGCAATGGCAGGTGTGATGCATATGCAGTTGAAGAATGAGTATCGCGTTTTTTTTGGCGAAGACAACCCACAATTGCAGGCTTTTGATAAGCTTGAAAAGATCTATACCAAAAATGACAATGTGCTGTTGGTCATTGCGCCCAAAGATGGCAACGTTTTTTCGTCTGAAACCCTTAGTGTTGTTGAAAACCTTACACACGAAGCTTGGCAAATTCCCTACGCCATTCGTGTTGATGGGGTGACCAACTTTCAACACACGCGGGCCGAAGAAGACGATCTGATTGTGGCTGATTTGGTGATTGATGCGAAAGATATGGACCAAGCCGCGTTGGACAACGCTCGCCAAGTGGCCATTTCTGATGCACGTTTGGTCAATTATCTCATTCCCAAACGCGCGCATGTTACGGGCATTAATGTAACGCTTCAGCTGCCTGCCAATTCTCCTCAGGCCGAGATGGATGCGGTGACCAAAACACGGGAAATGATTGCTAAGATCGAAGCTGAGAATCCGCAGATCGATTTTTATCTGACGGGTTTTACGATGTTGAACAACGCGTTTCAAGAATCATCTATGCAAGACATGCAGTCGCTTGTGCCCCTGATGTATTTGGGCATTTTTGGGGTGATGGGGGTGTTGTTGCGGTCGGTAAGTGGCACGTTGTCTACGGGTGTGGTCATTATTTTATCAATGGGTACGGGATTGGGCTTGGCGGGTTGGTTGGGTTTGCCAATGACGCCTCCAGCATCTGCTGCGCCTACAATTATTATGACACTGGCGGTGGCAGACAGCATTCATGTTTTGGTTACCTTGTTGCAACAGATGCGTTTGGGGCACAGCAAACAAGAGGCAATTGTTGAGAGTTTGCGTGTGAATATGTTGCCGGTGTTTTTGACGAGTTTAACAACGGTGATTGGTTTTTTAAGTATGAATTTTAGTGATGTGCCGCCTTTAAATGATTTGGGCAATATGACAGCTTTGGGTGTGGTCGCTGCGTTTGTTTATTCGGTGACGTTGCTTCCTGTGATGATGGCCATTTTGCCATTGCGTGTCAAAGTGAAAGCGGAAGCGTCTGATACACAAATGGATCATTTGGCCAATTGGGTGATTGCAAAACGTAACCCGCTTTTGTGGAGTGCAGCGTTTTCTGTGTTGGTTTTGGGCGCGTTTTTGCCATCTAATGATTTGAACGATCAGTTTGTAAAATACTTCGATGAGTCGACGGATTTTCGCAAAGACACAGACTTTGCGATGGCCAATCTAAGTGGTATCTATCAGATCCATTATTCCGTTGGGGCCGAGCGCAGCAATGGTATTAGCGACCCTGTTTATTTGAATCGCCTTGAAGCGTTTGCAACGTGGTTTCGGCAACAGCCGGGTGTGGTGCACGTGAATACGTTGAGTGAAACGATGAAGACGTTGAATATGAATATGCACGCTGATGATCCTGCCTACTATCGATTGCCTGAATCCACGGAGTTGGCGGCGCAGTATTTATTGTTGTATGAAATGTCACTGCCTTATGGGCTGGATTTGAATAATCAGATTAATGTGGATAAGTCGGCCACGCGTTTGATGGTGACGCTCGAAAATGTGACGACCAAAGAGTTGCGCTATTTGGTTGAGGCTGGCGAACAGTGGCTAACGGATGAAGCACCGCCTTATATGTTTGCCAAAGGCATTGGTCCTGGGGTGATGTTTGCCTATGTGTCTGATCGCAATATCAAGAGTATGTTAATTGGCACGGTGCTGGCGTTTATTCTTATTGCCATTGTGTTGATGGTGGCGTTGCGCAGTTGGCGTTTTGGATTGATCAGCTTTTTGCCGAATTTGGTGCCTGCCGTATTGGGGTTTGGTATTTGGGGTGTGTTTGTGGGCGAGATCAATTTGGGGCTGTCGGTTGTGGTCGGGATGACACTGGGTATTGTGGTGGATGATACGGTGCACTTTTTGAGCAAGTATTTGCGAGCACGCCGCGAACATG
>JABIFK010000640.1 GCA_018650745.1 Candidatus Latescibacterota bacterium
CAACAGATACAACTTCTGTCACTTGTTCTACAAATCGAATTTGATCTTCAGTGAACGCTTTGGGCTCAGAGGACAACAGTGCTAAGGTGCCTCTGATATGCGGCACATCCAAAATAGAACGCACAGACATACCCAACCGAGCTTCCAGTTTGGCTCTATTCTCTTGAGATAATCCCTGAGCATCAGCATCCAAATCGGGCCGATAAGATGTCTGCCCGGCCTTCCACATTCGAAAAGGACCCATTAATCTGTTTTCAACGTGTGATATTTCACCCGTTGGTAAAATTTGATAGGTTTCGAATACCTTATCGCTTTCATCTATGACTCTGTGCAAAGCCAATGATCCCATCGGTATGTTCAAAAGTTGTAATTGTTCAACAAGAAGGTGTACCAAACCTTCCAGGTCTCGAGAATGAGTGATACCTTGTATTGCCCGATCAATACGCAACAGTGCAGCCTGCTGACGTAAAGACGCTTCAAGTTCAACTTGAACGCCCCGCAAGCGCGCCTCCCCTTTTCGGACTTGTCGGGTCCACAAGACAACAATCAACGCAACCAAAATACCGATCCCCAAGATCCATAAAAAGATCTTCCAAATCACTTCGGAGCTTAATCCTTCTTCATATTCAACCGTCAACCATGTTTTTGAAATCCGAGCGTGATCCTCTGGCGTCACAGAATCAATGCCCTTGTTCAGAATATCAACCAACTCAGGCCAATCAGAGCGAACGCCCATACGCAACGAAAAAGAATAAGGCGTTCCACCTGCTATTTTGATATTATGCCATTTATTCTGGCGAATGACATGATCGGCAACAATTAAGAAGCCGACGTACGCATCAATTTCACCCGCAATGAGTTTTTCCAAACCTTCTTGAACGGACCCCACAGGCTGAAGATTGAGTTGTGGAAAATCCCGTTCAAGTAATTCGTGATGCGCATATCCGTTTACCACGCCCACAGGCACATCCATCAAATTGTTTAAATCTGTCAATGGCGTGGCATCCCACCGCGCAAACACAACAATTGGACAATTGAGATAGGGTTTTGTAAACTTCAAATATTGCTCTCGTTGTGGTGTAGACGCTGCACAGGTTAAAACATCAAGATCCCTGCTCTGTGCCTTTTCTAAAACAACCCTCCAAGGCAAGACTGGGGAACTGACCAAATTGAGATTCAATCTCTCTTTCAATAATGCGACATAATCCGCAGTCATGCCTTTGTGAACACCCATTTCATCAATGAACTCCAAAGGTTCACAATAAGCATCTGAGCCCAATTGAATGGCAGGGTGAGCCTCTACCCACTGCTTCTCTTCTGGTGTCAATACAACTGCCTGAGCAAAACTCGTTGCCCAACCAGAAAGCACATAAAAGCCACATAACAATACATATTGAATGATGCTCTTTTTTATCATAATTTTATTCGTCCAATGATATGAATCAAAACCCCAATTGCACCCTCTCTGTATAAGAGAAGCCAAGAGGTGGTTTTGACACTTCCAACAGATGTTTTTACTTTATCTTAATGCCCAACCGTCATATCTTTATGCACCAGAAGTATACTGTATCATTGTATTCGTTATATCGGGAGAACAATGCCCATGCCAGACTTGCCCCCTCTTTATATGTGCGTAAGATGTGATGAGTCATTTCAGTCTAATGAACCCATTCGTTTTTGCAACAAATGCGGCGCCTCAGTCAAACTGGTTGAAGGTGATGTCGTCAAACAGGTTCTGCTCATTGATGACTCCAAATTGACCTTCAGAAATATCATCATAATTTCCCAAAAAACATCGTGCCATCCACAGAAATATTAGAACACACATTCACAGTTGCCAAACCAACAATCGCGCCCACAACACATGTAAGTCAAATATACCCAACCAGCAACACCCTCCCAGAAAACCTGCTCAAATTTTACATCTACTTCTCCGCCCCAATGCAACGAGATCAAACGTATTCTCACATTCGTCTGTTAGATCAATCGGGCAAAGAAATATCGGACCCCTTTCTCGAAGTCACCCCCGAATTATGGTCTCCACGCACTCAACGCTTCACCTTATTCTTTGACCCTGGGCGCATCAAGCGTGGCCTTATGCCAAATCAGGACCTAGGCCTGGCACTCAAAGAAGGCAACACCTACCACCTTGTCGTTTCCTCATCTTTAAAAGATGCAAACAACAATCGACTCACCGCCGCATATACAAAAACATTCACCATTAGAACAGCAGATCGCACATCACCCACCACAAAGATCTGGCGCATCACGCCCCCCACAAAAAAAACGCATGAGCCATTGGTTCTCAAATTAGACGAACCTCTCGACCATGCGCTTTTACACAGGTTAATCGAAATTAAAAACCCAAAAGAGCAAACTCTTGCCGGAAAAGTAGAAATAACACACAACGAAACGCGGTGGCACTTCACCCCCCAAACGCCCTGGGCGTCTGGCCCACACACAGTCCACATCAACCCCATTTTGGAAGACGTGGCAGGCAATCAACTTACACGATTATTTGACATGAACCTCGAAAACCAAACCGCTCAAATAACAAGCAGCGATCCCATTGTCCTTCCCTTTCAAATCCCCTAACCCAACCCCCAGCACCAAATCAAAACAGCCTACGCCCATCTCCTAACGGCCCTTCATCTCACCATGACAGGCAGCACATGTTCTATCCAATGGTTTGTAACGACGGTCAATTATATTCAAATCGAATGCCTCTACCTGATGGCACTTCTCACAAGCAACATCTTCATGAGCACCCGTTATGGCGAACAATGCATCTTTGTTATGATCAAACAAAGTCGGCTTCCAATCGCCAGTCGTGTGGCACCGAACACAAGCTGTTATGTCAGCACGGTCAAACTGGCTGCCGTGTTGATCCACGTGGCAATCTTGACAATCCAAAGGCAGCGGAACATATCGCGTTCCAGTAAATCCATCTGTCTCAATGCCCTTGTGACACTTTTCACAAAATACTTTCTGATGTTTGCCCCGCAGTGGAAATCGCGTCTCATTGTGGTTGACATCCACGGCGTGCCAAGTAGATCCATTGTGGCACGCTTCACACCCACCTTTGGCGATACGCGCAACAAATTGATCACCATGGGGCGTTTGATGACAGTCTCGACACGTAAAGGTTTCTTGGGGCCAAACAAACTGCACCACGCCCGAGGCCATCGTTTGATGACACATCATGCAGGGCACGGCTTGATGTGCACCTTCAAGCCGAAAGCGGGTGTCCTGGTGCCTCTCTAAACCGAATCGTGCGGGCATGAATCCCTGCTCAATGTGACAACTCTCACAGCGCCCCTTGTCCACTCGGTGGCGTAATTGCCCTTGATGGGTATCTTGGTGACAATCGACACATTGAGCAAACGCAGGGCGTACCAATTTCTCAGTGTTGCCATGACACAATTCGCATTTCACAGAGTCATGCTTACCCACCAAAGGGTATTTTGTTTGGTTGTGATTAAAGGTTTTAAGATTGGTCTCATACCAACCATTCGGTGAGTGACATTGTTCACAAGTCTGTGCAAATTTTCCAAAATGTACATCTTCATGACAGGCGACACACCCATCGAACACAAGGGGCCTAAAACGCGTGAATGACCCAGTGGGTTCTCCAACAAGGGGTTCTTCCAAATGACACTTTTCACAGGCCGTTGAATCATGTTTCCCGACGAGCGCAAATCGTGCTTGATCATGTGAAAACTTGTCAATTACCTTCCAATCGTCTACGACATGACAAGCGTCACACGATTGGTCAAACTGGCCCTTATGTTTATCAACATGGCAAGAGGAACACGCCTGATCCAACCCCAAGAACGTGTGATCCAAAGAACCTTTCCGATCTGTCAAAATATCAGATGCTCGAATATTTTTTTCTTGATGACAATCGCGACATTCCGCCTCTTGATGTTTTTTGCCACGCAAGACATAACCCGTTCGGTTGTGATCAAAATGAGTCATATCTTCATCGGGCCAGCGAATCATTGAAAATTTTTGGCCATTGTGATCGCTGTGACACGAGACACAATTGGTGTCGCGAACGGTGGCATGAAACCCCTTATCGGCATTGATTCGCACACGGATTTCTGTATGGCAATCCATACACTTTGCGCCATCAATATGCTGTCCCAATTGGTGGCACTGCGTACAATTACTTAACCCTTCCAAATGAGCATGAACGCGTGCCAACTCACCCGGAGACAACTGGGCTTCTATGGTATGCACGGTACAAAAGCACATCAAAACACTGAAAAGAAAAAGTCTCATCACGTTAAAAAACCCATCGATGGCCAAACAATATGGCAACAGCAATATGAACAATCATGATCAAAAACATGACAACGGTAAAAGGCAAATGAATGACATGCCAATAATGCAGAACATTTTGCAATGTTTGATAAAAGTGAATGCTCCGTTGCAATGAAGCTTGTTTTTTTGCCAATTGGATGATCTGTCCGAAATGAGCCGCAGACAAACGCATGTCCATCTTTAGAACATTGCGAACTTGGCGCATATGAAAAAACCGCGTCAGATCACTCACTAACAAAGCCAAAGGACCCGCATGTTGCGATCGAGAAATATCGGCAAGCATTCCTACAGCTTGGTGTTCTTTGCCCAACCGCTCTGACAGATGGTCGCAAATATTCTGGTATTCGGTTTCCAAATGCGCAGCCGTAACAGCCCGCCCGCCCAAATCGCGCGGAATACGCACGTAAACATACCGCCCCAACACCCCACTCAGAACCAAACCAATCATACACCAAAAACTCACAGCAACCAAACCGCCAACCTTAAAGGCCGTGTGAAAGGTCACCAATGTGGCACCCATCACACACAAAAAAATATGGACCGTCAACCAAACACGCAGGTTGCCCCAATCCATCATCCAACGCACCCGTTTGCGAACCATATACATCAGCACACCAAAAACAATCATAGAAGCCCCTGCAACACCCAGACCATGTCCATAAAAGCCACCGGGCTTCAACATTTTGTGCCCCACATCAAGTGGACGGTCTATCAACGGCAATTGATAATACGCCCAACCTTCAATACCGACAGAAACCGTCACTACCAGCCAAATAAAAAAAAGAAGATATCCCAAAAGCCGATGACCTGTCATAGGCTAAAACCCTCCCCAATGTCAAACCAATGAAATCAATTTCAACTTAACCCGGCCACAACGTTACCTAAGCAGAACCAAACTTGGTCTCTACCGCAACCCCTATTTTCTTTAAAAAACCAGTGGGCAATTCTCCTCCCGCAAAAACAAAAACCTGATCGTTTCTTACTTTCACCGATTCGCCTTTGTGATCTAACACCACTTCACCTTCTGCAATTGAAACAATCTGAGATGAAAAAGCGGTTTCTATTTTTCCTTCGGAGATCAAAGTCTGAAGCCGATCTCGCACCTCTTCTTTGGGCCGCTGAAACTGATCTCGGCGATATGATAACGTCACCTTATTACCCGGTTCCTCTGCCAATGAACATGCGGCTTCTAATGCGCTGTCCCCCCCGCCAACCACCATCACCGACATATCCTGAAATTGCTCGGGTTCCAAAAGACTGTACGCAACCTTAGAAAGATCCTCTCCTGGCACATTCAACTTTCTTGGCGTGCCTCGCCGCCCAATGGCCAAAACCACATGTTTTGCCCGAAAGGTCTCTTGATCGGTTTGTACTTCAAATACGCCATTCTCTTTCTCAATATGATTCACCTTGCAAAAGGTCTGCACCTCTAGCCCCGTGTCTTTCACAATTTTAACCCACAGATCCATCAATTCTTCTTTGTACATTTCGCGAGAATTCACCTTACCATACAAGGGTATATCCATTGGTTGCGTCATCACCAACTTCCGCCTGGGATACTGTCGAATCGCCCCACCAATATCGCCCTGATCAACCGTCACAAATTTCAACCCCACACGCATCGCCTCCAAAGAGGCCGAAAGACCTGCAGGTCCAGCACCAACGATCACCACATCTAAAACATCTGTTTTTGATTCCTTTTTTTGTGCGATATATTCTATGGATTGACGCCCTTGGGTCACGGCATTGCGAATAAGCCCCATCCCCCCCAATTCGCCTACGATGTGTAAATTGGGAATATTCGTTTCAAAGTTTGGCGATACCTCAGGAATATCGACACCACGTTTTTCTGTACCAAACACGAGCTCAATCGCATCAACCGGACACGCGTCTGCACAGGCCCCATGCCCAATACACCGTGCCGCATGAATCAATTGCGATTTCCCTCCAACAAATCCCAAAACCTTCTTTTCAGGACACGCTTGTATGCACGCCCCGCTACACAAACATGCATTTGGGTTTATAACGGGATGCAAAGACGGGGGCTCATTTAAACCCGCCTTTTCGGACCGCTCAAACGCCAGCTGGTTTTTTCGCTCACGCGCTTTCACCACCCACACATAGGGTATGACAGTGAACACAACCAACAAACCTCCAATACCCACAGACCAATCCATATCGATAACTCCTTAGAACCGTGTGCTCAACACAACAAAGGTCAACGCGCGTTTAAAACTGCCCGAATAGAGTGTATGTTCCACACTTAAAAATGAACGCTTGGGCAAATACACCTGCAACCGTCCGGTGACACGGCGCCGTGTCGTGACACTTA
>JABIFK010000413.1 GCA_018650745.1 Candidatus Latescibacterota bacterium
AGAAGATGGCGCAACGCGGTCTATCAGATCGAAGACTTGCTTCATAGCCACGCTTGCCCCAACAATATGATCAGATGTGATCTGTTGTTGATTGGACGCGTTCACCCAGTTTCCCGTTTAAGTAAGGTGATGCAGCATGAAATTTTACAGACCACCTATATAAAAGCCTTAACCATCCTCTCCCCCGAAACAATGTT
Organism: Candidatus Latescibacterota bacterium; assembly: GCA_018650745.1. Classification (GTDB taxonomy): domain Bacteria; phylum Latescibacterota; class UBA2968; order UBA2968; family UBA2968; genus JABIFK01. The sequence continues at coordinate 198 of JABIFK010000413.1, forward strand.
AATAAAATCCCGACCTGCTTGATTCTTTGTCAAACTTCTTTTACGCTAAGGCTTGTTTCATTGTATTGCCCATTTCTGCTGGGCTGCTACACACCAAAATACCAGCAGCTTCAAGTGCTGCCATCTTGTCTGCTGCGGAGCCTTGTCCGCCAGAAATAATCGCACCAGCATGCCCCATGCGGCGCCCTGGGGGGGCTGTTTGCCCCGCGATGAAACTCACTACTGGTTTGCCAAAGCTTTCTTTTACGTAAGCAGCGGCTTCTTCTTCTGCTGTGCCCCCGATTTCACCAATCATAATAACTGCGTCGGTGTCTGCATCATCTTTGAAAAATTTCAGGCAGTCTGTAAATGTTGTGCCAATGACGGGGTCTCCGCCAATACCAACACACGTCGATTGGCCAAAACCCGCGTCTGTAAGTTGTGATACCGCTTCATAGGTTAGTGTGCCACTACGTGAAACGACGCCGATACGACCCGCATGATGAATAGAGGCAGGCATGATTCCAATTTTGCATTTTCCCGGAGATATGAGACCTGGACAATTGGGGCCAATGAGCTGCGTGTGGGTACCATCTAGAAAGTGTTTGGTTTTTACCATGTCTAGTACTGGGATGTGTTCGGTGATGCAAATGACAAGCGGCAACCCTGCATCGGCGGCTTCCATAATTGAATCGGCCGCAAAGGGGGCAGGTACAAAGTTAGCCGAAGCGTTGGCACCGGTTTTATCGGTGGCTTCAGAAACAGTATCAAAAACTGGAATGCCTTCGACAGATGCGCCTCCCTTGCCGGCATTGACAACACCCACAACTTGGGTACCATATTCTATCATTTGCTGCATATGAAAAGCGGCCTCGCCACCCATTGCTTTACTGCCGGAAAACGTTTGAATAATTACACGTGTATTTTCATCGATTAAAATGCTCATGTTATCTCCCAAAAATAGAGGAATGAGATTTGCCGGATTCGACGTCGGTGTTAGATTTGTTAGGATTCATTGTGTTCAGTCAGAATGGTTTTTTATAAGACTTTTTCTTCAACTGTGCCGTCGGAGTGACCAATAATAACACGATGAGCAAGGTTGGTAAACAAACCGCATTCTACAACGCCACAAATGGCGTTGATGGTTTTTTCTGTCGTTGGTGGATCCGTTATGGTTTTGAAATCACAATCGAGAATATAATTGCCGTTGTCTGTGAGAATGGGTGCGTTTGAAAGCAATCGTAGTTTGGGTTTGCATCCCAATTGTGCAATGTGTTTCAATGTTGCTTGCCAGCCAAATGGTACCACTTCTACCGGAAGAGGGTAGGCACCCAAATGTTTAACCCATTTTGAAGGGTCGACAACGATAATTTCTATGGCACTATTTTGAGCGACAATTTTCTCTCGTAAAAGAGCACCGCCGCCGCCCTTGGTCAAGTTAAATTGAGGGTCAATTTCGTCTGCGCCATCAATGGTAAGGTCTAGGTGGGTGGTTTGGTCAAAGTCAATGAGGGGTATGTTTTCTGCCAAAGCTTGTTGTCGAGATTGTTCAGACGTCGGGATGCCTTTGATTTTGAGGCCTTGTGCTATCCTTTGTCCCAACTTTTGGATGGTGAAAAAGGCCGTTGATCCCGTGCCCAATCCCACAATCATATCATCTTCAACGTATTGCGCAGCCCGTTCACCTGCCAGCTGTTTGGGTATATGTGTCATAAGATGTTATCTGCCCTCATTGCATAAGCCTGTTGGTTGGAGAAGATAAGGACAATCACATCCTTTGGCAATCATTTTGCGTGATTATTTGGCTTAGCATATGTCGTTTCTCTGCTTGGTTTTTGTGTGTTTTTGTATATCATGGGTATTAGATATTTAAGGCGTCAACATAAGATGATAAAGGAGCAAGCGGCATGGCCTACACAACTTTGGAAGATTTTTTGGGTGATATTATTGGAAAGGCTCGACGAGGTCAAGGGCTCGATGCATCGCAAATTTCAGAAACCACTGGTCTAACATCGGCACAGATAGGGCAGATAGAATCTTACGAGTTGATTCCCGATGATGCCAAGATAGAGTCACTTGCACAGGTTTTACATCTCAACGGTCGTAAATTGGTCGAGGTCGCAAGAGGTTGGGTGCCAGATGCGCCCAACGAAACATTTGAAAACGATCAATTGCGTGTGGACAGGTTGGTCTTAGACGCCGGAATGATGGTAAATTGTTATGTATTGTTATGCAAGAATACGGGGCAAGGCGCTGTCATTGATCCTGGTGGGGAGGCAAATCGAATCATCTCTCATCTTGGTGGTTTAAATGTCTCCATCACCCATATTCTATTGACACACGGTCATGGTGATCATGTAGGCGCATTAGAAGAGGTAGCCAAAGCAACAGATGCTGTTGTTTGTGGTTGTGAGCGTGACTTTGGATTAATGGGAGGGCGAAGCCGAGTGGTGTCTGAGCGCGTGGATGAGGGCTGGCAGGTCTTTGTAGGTGATTTGGAAATTAGTACATTTGATTTGGCTGGCCATACCCCTGGTGGGATTGGGTATTATACACCGTCAGTGTTTTTCTCCGGTGATGCCTTGTTTGCTGGCTCTTTGGGGGGCGCACGTGGGGAGGCCTATCGAAGTCAAATTCAGGCAGTAGAACAAAAAGTAATCTCGCTCCCAGATGACACGCATATTATGCCAGGCCATGGGCCGCAGACATCAGTTTTGCAAGAGAAGACGCACAATCCATACTTTCTTTAGGCTTCGTTGGGCAAGCGTGATGGATAGGCGATAAGTGAAACCTCTTCTTCCGTCAGGCCAACGGTGCCCGAAAATGGAAAAGGATCTTGATCTTCTGATGTGCGTTGTTCGACATCCCGAGCATCTACCCATTGCCCAATTGCATGGCAAATAGACTCAACAGCCGCTTTTTGGCGTTCCAAACGATCCAGTTGTGTTCTTAAGTTTTCTATTTGTCCATTGAGTGTGTGGAGCTCGCCAAGTGCTGTTGACAGTGTCTGTTGGTACAGGGGTTCGTTTTCGGTGGGGTCTACCATTGTATTTCCTTTTTTGGGAAAGGGAACGTTTTGTACCCGTAATAGATCAAATAAACATACGTTGAACCCTTAGACCCCGTCAAGTTTTAAAATGCCTTGGCTAGTGTTATTAAACGTTTAAGCGCATCAAGGCATCTAAGGTTTGCTGGTCATTTTGCAACTTTCAAAGGTTTCATGCATTTAAACAAATACAATTTAAGAAACATCCTGCTTTCGTGATATTTTGGGTAAAATTTCACAATAAAGCCGAGACTTTGCTTGGATGAATGACGCTAATTTACTTTTGTCTCGGCTTTTGCTATTGGGCACGCGTATTGCTCTCTGATGTAAATATCACGAAGATGGTTTAAGTTAGCTTGTGTTGTGGATCCGATTTTAACACGTTGTTATTTTTCAAAGGAGTTGGTTATGGTTCATCGGCATCTCTTTTGGCTTTTGGCCTTGTTCTTTTTGTATACACCTCCCGGATTTGCTCAGGAGTATTTTGGAAAGAATAAGGTTAATTACAGCCAATATGAATGGCACTATATAGATAGTGAACATTTTATTGTCTATTTTGATAAGGGTTCCCTTGAACTGGCTGAGTTTGTTGCAAAAGAAGCTGAGCGGTCCTTGGTGCACATTGAGAAGACGATAAAATACACCATGAAAAATCGTTACCCCATTGTGATTTATAACTCTCACAATGGTTTTTCTGTCACCAACATTACAGCATCTGAGCAGTCAGAGTTTACGGGTGGGTTTACTGAATTTGCCCAAGGCCGCGTGGTCATTCCTTATACTGGGTCTTATGCTGATTTACGCCACGTGATTCATCATGAGCTCGTGCATGCTGTTACGATTGAATTGTGGACTGGGGGTGGGTGGTTAGGATCTCTGGTCTCACAAACAGCAACCCTGCCTCCTTTGTGGATTGCTGAAGGTATTGCCGAGTATGTCTCGCGATATGGTTGGCACAAAGAGCATGACAATTTTATGCGCGATGCCACAATTACAGGATATGTGCCACCCATCGAGATTATGTCTTATAGCTATTTTGCCTACCCGGGTGGCGGTTCTGTGTTTTATATGATCGAGCAAGAATATGGCAATGACAAGGTAGCAGAGTTTATTTCGGCTTTCAGAACCGCAAAAACACCTGACAAAGCGTTGAAAGCTTCTTTGGGATTTGGTTTGAAAGAACTCAATGAGAAGTATCAACTGTGGTTAAAACGGCAATATTGGAATGAGATTAACTTGCACAGTACGCCTACCGAGATTGCCAAAAATTTGACAGATCGAGAAGAAGGTCGATCGACATACAATCTTGCGGCTGCCTTTTCGCCACAAGGTGATAAGGTTGCATACCTTACAGATCGCAATGGTACATTTGATATCTATCTGATGTCTGCTATAGATGGCAAAGACTTGGGCCGCTTGGTCGAAGGGCAGAAGTCGTCTAATTTTGAGTCTATGTTTGTGTTGCGGCCCGGTTTTACTTGGTCACCTGATGGGCGAAGCATTGCTTTTGCTGCAAAATCGAATAATAAAAATACCCTCTATGTTCTTGATGTTAAGAAAAAGAAGGTACGCAAACGATTTAAGTTTGAGTTAGATGGTTTGTTTGAACCTACGTGGTCACCCGATGGTCAAAAGATCGCAGTTGCCGGTATTAAGGATGGGTGGTCAGATATTTATGTGGTTGATATAAATGACGAATCCTTAACACGTGTGACACACGATCCCTATGACGAACGTCACTTAGATTGGTCGCCCGATGGACAGTGGATTGCAATGAGTTCAGATCGACCAGACACCAGTTTAACGTTTACTGCAGGCAAAGATTTTCCTTTTGGGCAATACGATATTTTTGTTATACAGGCCGATGGTTCTGAGCTGAGGCGTGTTGTTGCCGATGAGGTTGCTGAAGAGTCACATCCTGTTTGGGGCCCAGATAGCAAGCAATTGGCTTTTGTCTCTGATCGCACAGGTATGGGAAATATCTTTATCGCCAACCTTGACAGTGCAGGTGTGTATCCCATTACAAATCTACTGTCTGGCGCACAGTATCTCGATTGGTCTACGGATGGTCGTAAAATAGTGTTCAATGCCTTTCACAAGGGCGCTTTAGACGTATTTGTTTTAAAAGACCCTCTTGACAAGCGCAAAGAGATTGCAGACTTGCCCAGAACCCTGTTTGTCAAGCGATTAGAGGGTGTTGACACCAAGACGTTTGTTGAACGTCAACGCGAAAAATATGCTCCGGCGAAAACTACCGGAGAGGACTCTGATATTGAAGTGACTGTGACTGACTCAACAGCAGAAGACGATATGGCTGTCTGGATTTCTGATCAAGCCGAATTGGCTGCTGCAGAGGCGGAAGTACAAACAACAACAGATACAATGTCGATTGCAACAACATATCCCTTAGAAGGAAGTCCTGAAGAGGCTGGTAAGGATGATAGCGGATTTCGTGACTGGGGCGAAAAAGAATTTCAGGTCAAGAAATACAAGCTGAAATTTAAACCAGAGCTCTTTGGTGCTCAAGCTGGGTTTGATACGTTTTATGGTGTGAGTAGTTTCATCACGTTGTCTGCCAGTGATGTGATGGGTGATCACCGCGCACAGTTGTTAACCAGCTTGAATTTCTCTTTAAAAGACAGCGATTTCTTATTGAGTTATGCTTTTTTGAAACGCAGAAATAATTACTTCAGTCAGTTGTTCCATACCCGATTTTATTTTTTCAACAATAACGTTTTGCATGCCGATCGATATTATGGTCTTGCGGCTGGTGTCGAGCGTCCTTTCAATCGTTTTTCTCGATTGGAGCTTAATACCCGCGCCGTGGCTATTGATCGTGAACGCTTAGGTGCAACCGCCGGTGGTAATTTTAATCCTGGTTTTCAGGGTGTTGGAAATGGATTTAATGGTGTATTGATTGACCGGCAGAAATCGGTGATCGCTGAGGCGGCTTTGGTCGGTGATTCTGCACTTTATAGTTTATTTGGTGCTGTTGATGGCAAACGATATCGGTTCCATGTCGAAGGGTCTACTTTGGGTATGAAATTTATAACGACAACCATGGATTATCGAAAATATTTGCATCTCTCAGATCAATATACATTTGCATTCCGTTTGTCTGGTGGTACAAGTTATGGTCAAAACAGCACTGTGTTTTTCTTGGGTGGTGTTAACAATCCTATTAATCCAACTTTCTCTACCATTGCAAGTGTAGACCAAAATCGCATCTTTTTCTCTTCATATGTTTGGCCTTTGCGTGGTGCTGATCTGCTTGAAATGGCTGGTGAGTCTTATACCTTGGCGAATATCGCTTTTCGTTTCCCTCTTATTCACCAACTGGCTATGGGGTGGCCCTTGCCATTCTTTTTCCAAAATATTCAAGGTGAATTATTCTTAGATGTGGGGGGGGCGTTCAACCGGGATTCGGTTGAATTTTGGGAAGCACGAGATGGGGGATTTGAGCTGCGTGACTTACAGGCGGGTTATGGGTTTGGTGTTCGAGCAAATATGGGATATTTCTTGTTCCGCT
>JABIFK010000495.1 GCA_018650745.1 Candidatus Latescibacterota bacterium
GCCAGAAAACCTTTTAATCGCTCATGAGTGAGGATGTAATAAACATTTTGAATGATCTCGTCGACCAGATTGTCGGCAAAACCTCTGATGGCCTCATTTCTAGGGGTTAAAAAATTCCAGGTGTTCTTTGCATAGCCACTTTGAGAATTTGCTTCAATACCCAACCGAATGATGTGGTCGGAAGCATCATATTGCTCAGAGTGCATTCTGCCTTCAACCACATAATAAGACGCATTCTGTTGTAAAAAATGCTGAATGGTGAGCTTCATCCCCTGTCGCATCACATCAGATATTTGGTGTGAATAAATAGGTTCTTTTACCGACATGTCATCCAATGAATCATCCACGGGTGTTTCGATGACCTGAACGATCTCTGGCCTTGGCGGAGGGCCTTCAACAATATCCATTTTGCTTTGCTCCGGCACGCTTTCTTGTGTCATCCAAACAGACCAAAAACCGCCCACACTGACCAAAAAACCCACAACAAAGACCATTCGAACGTGACGCACCCTCATGCAAGAAAGATGTTGGATAATAATCTTGATCCATGAATGATACATAAGAAACACCCTATAACGCGTTTGCCTGCTTGGCCAATGTCCCAAAAGAACCGACCGAACTCAACTGGCCTTCCTGAATCTCTAAGAGCCCCTGATTGGTCCAAAGACGAACCCATGTGCCCGATTCTTTAAAGGTATATTTCTGATGCCAAACCCCAGATTCGCCAGCATTGATTAACAGATCAACAGCAACAGACTCAGATCCCTCAAATGCACACTGCACCTTCAAGATCAATTCTTTGGGGTCGTGGTTGAAATAGAGCACACGGTCTAAGTCTGATCCTGCTTGCAAAACAAAATCGTCTTGGTCCATCGATCTGGGAAACAGTTTGTTATTTTGCAAATCTGTAATTTCCACCTCAAGCTGTATATCTTCTGTTTCTCCAGAAACCGGCATGGCTTTCAGTTCAATATGGTGCAGCCATTCATTTGTCACATTTACCTGGCTGGCATGGTAGGGCGTATATTCCAAAGGGCCCGAGATGCCATAAGGTGTAATCGCAATTCTATTTTTGGGCTTGTTCCCATTCATAACCTGAATCAACGGATCAATATTCGAACCATAATCTTCTACATAAGCTTTCAATCTTTGGAAGAACAACCGTTGAAACCTAACGATTCGCTTAAACAAAAACCTATCCTTAGGAATGTTCCCACTCGTGCAAATAACAACAACAGATTCACCCAAATCAACAGGATTTACATAAAGCGGTGAAGACTGTTTGAAGATAAATGAATCGGTCACATACCCACGGCTAAAATCAATCCGGACCTGCTCATCTTTGTATAAAAGATCTGAAAATACGAGAATCAATTTTGTGTTGGTCGTAATCCGTCTTTTTGCAATATTGACAATGCGGGTATATTCGGCAGCATAATCTATTTCTCGATATTTTTCAGGAAAATCCACAAAAGAACCTATCAGTTGCCTCACCCACCGCTTGGCGAGCAATTTTCGCGTATTTTCAATGCGCTTAACAGGCTTGCCACTCAGATCAAGGCGAAGCCGATCATCATTATTGCCCATCACAAAAAATTCCATATCATCACCCGATCGTGCCAATGTGATCACTTCAAAAAGCCGATTCTCCAATATGGTCGGGTCTTTTTCATAACTCACCAAATCTACGAAACAGATAATATTGCGTGATTCTTTGGGTTCGCAACCTAAAGTTAACGTTGCTGCCGCGACGAAGGCAAGGATTATCCGTAACATATTAGACCTCCTCTTCCAGCCCCACTGCATTTAGAGCCGAAGGGCGAATGTTGCGTTGCTTCAAAACACTACTCACATGATTCAGGTAGACACGCATTTTTGGGTTTGTATGCACTTTTCGCTGAAGTTCCCAATAAAGAACTGCCAGTTGTCGATCTTGAGTGCTCATTGTGGTTTCCTTTTGTTGTTATCTCATCTTGTAATATAGGCGCCTTAGCGTGACACTTATTCTTATGAGCAAGAGGTGTGCCACACCCAAACAAAACAAGTAAGAACAATATAAACAAAATAACCACAGATCGCATCAAATGTATTTTCTCGCGAAAATGAGCCTCACAATCGCACTTTTTCTATACCAGAGCTATCTTCAAAACAGAACACCTCCGTACACAAAAAAGGCTGCCTGTCAAAAGACAGGCAGCCGCCATACGCAATGTATCAGTGTGTTAAGCCCCAAATTCCCGTGTGTTCGAAATGTCATACTGCTTCATTTTATCATAGAAGTGCCGTCGGTGAATCCCTGCTATCGAAGCGGCCTGCGTCACATTGCCACCTACTCGGTCTAATATATCAACCAAATACTGCCGCTCAAACCTTCCACGGGCCTCCCGCAATGACAAATTAGAATAATTGCTACTGCTCTCTTTAGGGTTCATATCTTCAAGAATATGCTGGGGCAAATCGACGACCGCAATACTCTCCTCAGGTCCCAGAAGCACAACCTGCTCCATCGCACTTTGCAGTTCCCGCACATTACCAGGCCATGCATAAGACACCAACACCTGCATGGCCTCTGGTGTCATGTCCGGAATCTGTCGACCGTTCTTTTGTGCATATATGGCCATAAAATGTTTCACAAGCAACGGAATATCGCCTCCCCGTGCCCGCAAAGGGGGCAAGTCCACAACCGTCGTGCTCAGTCTATAGTATAGGTCGTCACGAAACGTGTTTGCATTCATCATCTCGCGCAAGTCCGAATTTGACGTCGCAACCAGTCGAAAATCAACAGAGATTGGTCGATTGCCGCCCACACGAAGCACTTCTCGCTCCTGCACTGCCCGTAGCAACTTCACCTGCAACGCCGGGCTCATGGCTTCAACCTCATCTAAAAACAACGTGCCACCAGCAGCCTGCTCAATCAAGCCATATTTTTGCCTCACAGCATCTGTAAAAGCACCCTTCTCATGCCCAAACAGCTCGCTCTCCAAAATGGCTTCTGCCAGTGCCCCACAATTAATTGGCACGAAGCCTTCATTTCGGCGTGGGCTCAGATTGTGAATCGCCTGTGCCACCAACTCTTTGCCCGTGCCCGTTTCACCCTGAACCAACACCGTCACATCGCTAGCAGCAAGCAAACGAATCCGCTCATAAACCCCTTGCATCGCTGAGCTAACCCCCACCAACCCCTCAAAAGAACCCTGACGAACCACCTGATCTTCAAGCAAATCGAGTCGTGCTGTCTGCGCCCGACTCTTCAGTGCCTTATTTAACACAATTTCAATGTGATTCAATTCCAAGGGTTTGGTCAAATAATCTACCGCACC
>JABIFK010000227.1 GCA_018650745.1 Candidatus Latescibacterota bacterium
TCAACAGCAAGAATGCAAATGCGTGCACCGGTGAACAAGGCATGCAAGACGCCCGTCAAACAGCACGATGGGCCGCCCAACACGCAGGATGCGAACCAGAAGATGTTCTGATCAATTCGACAGGAGTCATAGGTGTTCCCCTACCGATGGAGAACATTCAAAACGGCATTGATACTTCGTTTCCCCTTCTAAGCGAAAATGGTTGGGAGGATGCCTCAAATGCCATCATGACGACCGATACCGTACCAAAAAAAGCAACGACACAACTCTCCTTGGGTGGTAAGACCATAACCCTTTCGGGTATCGCAAAAGGCGCGGGTATGATTGCGCCCAATATGGCAACAATGCTTTCATTTATTACAACCGATGCCAACCTCTCCCCAGAGCAAACCCAATCGGCCCTTAAAGCGGCGGTCGTCCAATCCTTTAACTGCATCACTGTAGATGGCGACATGAGCACAAACGACACTGTGCTATTTTTGGCCAACGGAGCGGCCGAAAATGAAAACTTATCTGAAAGCGACCTGCTGACATTTCAAACAACACTGAATGCCCTTTGTGAAAGCCTTGCAAAGCAAATTGCACGCGACGGAGAAGGTGCTACCAAGCTTATCACCATCCATGTCACGCACGCACCTTCATTTGATCACGCCCGTAAGGTTGGCCTTTCTGTGGCCAACTCCAGCCTCGTTAAGACCGCGGTATTTGGTCGAGACCCCAATTGGGGGCGCATTTTGTGCGCAGTTGGTTATGCTGGTGTTGATATTGACCCCGAAAGAGTGACCGTTTCCATGGCCGGTATCCCTATTTATGGGAATGGTGGAGGTCTCCCTTTTGACAATGATCAAGCCATCGAAGCATTGGGTGCTTCAAATATTGACATCGACATTGATTTGAGCATCGGAGAAGCTTGCGCCACGCTCTATACCTGTGACCTAACCTACGATTATGTTCGCATAAACGCAGAATACACAACCTAATCTTCTATGAAATAGCCATCGCCCTATGTCATTTGCCAAACGTATGTCAAACATCCAAGCGTCAGCAACCGTCGCAGCATTTGCACGTGCTGGGGAACTAAAGCGTCAAGGCGTGGACCTCATTTCTTTGGTTGCAGGCGAACCCGACTTCGACACGCCAGAGCACATTCAAGATGCCGGCATCGAAGCCATTCGCACAGGCAAAACAAAATACACAAATCCCGCGTCCGGCATCCCTGAGCTCAAAGATGCGATCTGCAACAAATTCCAGCAAGACAACAACTTATCCTATGCGCCACAACAAATAATCGTTACATGTGGTGCAAAACAAACGATTTTTGATGCCATTGTCGTTTTAATAGATGAGGGTGATGAAGTTGTCATTCCTGCCCCCTATTGGACAAGCTACGCGGACCAAGTACGCCTTATGGGGGGCACCCCCGTCATCGTGCCAACAGCTCCTGACCGTAACTTTTGTATGACAGCACGCCAGCTACAAGATGCAATTTCATCGCGTACAAAAATGGTGATGCTCAACAGCCCTTGCAATCCTACAGGTGGCGTTTATTCACATTCAGACTTACAAGCAATCGCTGATGTGATCGCTTGGGCTGGTATTTATGTCATTACAGATGAGATCTATGAAAAGTTGCTTTATGATGGTGCTCAGCATATCTCCATAGCCTCATTGATACCGGAGTTAATGAACAAGACCCTCACTGTCAATGGCGTGTCCAAAGCATATGCAATGACAGGTTGGCGTGTCGGTTACGGTGCGGGTCCACAGGACCTCATAGCCAATATGATCAAAGTGCAAAGCCAAGAAACCACCAACACCTGCTCTATTTCTCAATATGCGGCCCTTGAGGCCCTCAACGGTCCGCAAGGCTGTGTAGAAACAATGAGACAAGCATTCGAAAAACGTCGCAATCAAATTGTCGAGGGCCTGAACAACTTGCCCGGATTCCAATGTCGAACACCCCAAGGCGCTTTTTATGCCTTTCCTGATGTAACAAAACTATTCGGCGCATCAAGCAGTTGGGGGAAAATAGAATCTGACATTGATCTTTGCAATTTTTTGCTCGATGAAGCACGTGTGGCTTGTGTCCCTGGCGCTGGTTTTGGCACATCGGGTTATTTGCGCTTCTCCTATGCCGCTTCTAGCCAAGACATACAAGAAGCCTTAGACCGTATTCAAACAGCCCTTACCCAACTGAACTGAGTGATCTTATTATGAATAAAACCACTTACCTCGACTTTGAACAGCCGATCCTAGATATCGACGAAAAAATCGCAGGACTTCAGGCGCAATCTGAGGCCGAAAACCTCGACATGTCTGATGAGATCAATGCACTAAAAGACAAACGACAGAAAACAGAAAGTGATATTTTCACCAACCTCACGCGGTGGCAAAAATATCAACTCGCACGCCACCCACAGCGGCCTTATTCTCTCGATTATATTGAACACTGTCTCACCGATTTTGTAGAACTACACGGCGACCGTTTCTTTGGCGACGACCAAGCCATTGTGGCGGGGCTGGCCAAACTCGACGGCGAACCCATTGTGGTAATTGGTCAACAAAAAGGGCGTAATACCAAGGAAAACCTCAAGAGAAACTTTGGATTACCTCATCCAGAAGGCTATCGCAAAGCATTACGGCTGATGCGCATGGCTGCCAAGTTTGGTCGTCCAATCTTAACACTTATCGACACGCCAGGCGCCTTTCCTGGTTTGGCTTCCGAACAGCGAAGCGTGTCTGAAGCCATTGCCAAAAACTTGGTTGAAATGGCCAGGTTGCCCGTTCCTATTATCGTTGCGATTATTGGTGAAGGGGCAAGCGGAGGCGCGCTGGGTATTGGCGTTGGTGACCGAATCCTAATGTTGGAGAATGCTTGGTATTCGGTCATTAACCCAGAATCGTGCTCACTGATTTTATGGCGCAATCGCGATGAAAAAAAGGTTGCAGCAGAAGCAATGAAAATCGCGGCAGAAGACTTGATTGAACTAAAAGTTATTGATCGGATAGTGCCAGAACCCTTTGGTGGTGCGCATCGCAATCATCAAGAGGTCGCACAGAATCTGAAAAAAGAAATACTAAGTGCCCTGCGTGAAATCAGGGAAATTCCGATAGAAGACCTTACAAAATTGAGAGTCGAGAAATTCGCCAACATGGGTGCTTGGGAAGAAGTTTAAAGCGATCGCTCAAGCCCGGTATAGCTCCAATCTTACAGGCCGCATACTTCGTATTTTTAAAAGAAATTACACCGAAAATTCATTCGTCTCTTATCGTTTCTCAAGAGGCGAATTTTTTTTATTATTGCAATGCGCTTAAGTTTCAAGAACTTACCCAAATTGTGCAACAAAAGAGAACATATTTGCACAATTAAGAGCTTGACTCACTACCCATAGCCCTATATATTCTAGCTGTGTTCGAAAAACAAAAAAACACTGTATGTTGCATAATATAAATGCACTTATAATGTTTTTAGTGTGGTTTTTTTGCACGCCTAAAAAGGGCAATAATCCAAGGGATCATGTGGCACAGCCAGTTCCATTTTAAGCACATGCTGAGTTCTCAATCAACACGGGTGTATGTCTGCTAAGTAAAAGTACCACACGCTTTTGTAATCCAAAGACACATCCTTTTTCACTGTTCAAATGCACATTTTTCAATTAGCAAAATCTATACGTATGATATTTTTTTCGCATCATGCATGATCTGGGATTTTGGGTGGATGGAGATCTGCCAAAGCCTTAAGGCTTAGAATTGTTCTAGGAGAAATCCGATGTATTCTTCCGATCAGTTCACTGTAGTGTTACCGGGGGAGATAATGCTACGGTTTACAACTGATTACTCGAAGAATAAATCATCAGAATTTTGATGCATCACAATTCGCATAAGCTTAAACGGACAAGGCATCTCTGTCCATCCCTAAAAAAAAGGCGACCTTAATGGTCGCCTTTTTTATTCCTCATACGCTATCCACGATTTCACCTCAACCCCATTCCGGTCGATCA
>JABIFK010000226.1 GCA_018650745.1 Candidatus Latescibacterota bacterium
AAAAACCACTCAAAAGTATTTGTTGATCAGCCCATTTGCGCTCTTTACGCTCAGTGATATAATCTTCAGTGCCTGGCAATGTTGCATAGATGTTCCACGAGGGAACTTTCTCCCATTCCATTTTCCCAGTCAATGTCACTTCACGCGTGTTGGTATTTGCAAGGGCCAATAATCGTTGCGTATCTGAATCTTCTACCCAATACCGAGGCACATCCACGGGTACTTGTAAAAATTTATCCAATGCTTCGCCGTGTGTCACACGACCATTGTCAAAAAATATAATGGCCTGAGCACCCAACATCCTTGGGTTTAAATAGCTCTGGCCACAATCAAAATCCATCAAAACAATACTGCCTTCGACTTCTTTTCCATTCAGTTCTGCAAAAGACCCCTTGCCCCCATAAATAAGCTTGCCACTCACGCCACCAGCCGGTACGGTGGGTGTTTGAATATGGTTAGGCCAAAGACCATAAAGCGCAATAGCACCATCATCACCTCCAAGTGCCAAAGAAGCCCCTTTATCGATGGGAACAGTTACATAATGCGTTTCCACAGTGATACCATCTAAACCAATATCCTCAAACGCAGCCTTTACATATTCAAACGCCTGACGGTGGCCTGGATATCCAGGAACACGTGACCCCATTGTAGCCAAATCAGAAACAATATCGCGAACCTGATTTTCAGTTACTGATTCGGCAATACTACGAATGTTTTTATCCCTTTCAGAAATCTCAATGGGCTTGAGCTCCGGAATACTCGGCCGAATGTTAAACAACTGAACGAAAAAATCAGTCACCTGGCCCGGGTTAAAAATGGTGACAGAGGACAACATAAATATGGTAATCAACCAAAGTAAAGCAGTACCAATCTTGCGCATCATGCAATTCACTCCTGTGCTGTGAACTATGACAAGTCTATTACAACGAAGGAAGTCTTATGCTAATAAATAAATGAAGGGATGTCAAGATTTTTCCAATTACCACAGAACACACCATCAATAGTATTTTCAATACTTTAACATTTGCCCAAAACAAATTCCCATACTTTATCATTTCCTTAATGCCCAAACTCTGTTATCTGAACCTAAAAAGCACTTCTCCTACCAAGACGGTGAAAGAAAGTTTGACTATCTCTAGACGCATCTTTATTATATTGGACTGTGTTGTTTTGAACTTTGCAGTCGTGTTTTTTACCCTCGAGAGGAGTTTCAATATGATTGTTCGTTTTTTTAAGTATGCTGCAACCGCCTTACCGGTTGTGTTATTAGGCCTTTTGGCCTGTGCCAGCCCAGAGGAAACCATAGAACAAAACTTAAGACAACACGTTTTGTTCTTTTCTAACTTCGAAAAAGGCGTAGACGCATTTGATGGCGAAGGTGAATCCTTAGCGGACTTTGATACTGCAAACACAAACCACATGAAATCTGGTGGCAATCCCGACGGATTCCTCCAATTTAATCCAGGTGCAAGTGCACTAAGCTATAAAGCCAAAGCCAATTTCCCTTACAATCCTAATCAAGCATGGTCTGGCAGCGTCGCGTTCTGGCTCAATGTCAACACCTCTACATTTGAAGCAGACTTCCCTGAACCATTTCATATTGGCAAACGTATTCCTGGTGACTTTCCTTGGGATGATGCAGCAATATTCATCGACTTTAAAAAATCAGACAATGTACTGCGTTTTGGGTGTTACCCCGACAAAGCCCAGGAAATCAGCAACCAAATGGTTGCAGACCGAGTTATCTCTGTTCCTGCAAACTGGAAGAGTGGACAGTGGCATCATATCACAATCACTTGGTCAAACTTCAACAGCGGTAAAGCGGATGCGACTTGGTCATTATATATTGATGGTGAACTCAAGGGCCAAAAGGGCCCTATATCCCAAAAAATCACCTGGAACATAGACAATCAAGTCATTCGATTTAACCACTATAAGTTTCCGGGGAAGATTGATGAAATTGCGATATTCTCAAAAGCATTGACACCTGACGAGATCAAATATCTAACGGCACCAAAGAAGCCACTCAACAAACTCTTTAACAAAAAGACCGAGCGCAGATCAGCTTCATAGCAACAAAAAGCCAATAGAAAAGTGCTTATGAAACCTTGCCCGTATTGCGCAGAAGACATCCAAGACTCAGCGCTTAAATGT
>JABIFK010000222.1 GCA_018650745.1 Candidatus Latescibacterota bacterium
GCTATCGTCTTCTGCAAAACGAACATCAATACCCTGCTTGGGCAACATATGCGCAAACAAAGTGTACGTACCACCGTAAAGCAATGGAACAGACACGACATTATTGCCTTTTTCAGCAATCGTCAGAATAGAATAATTAATAGCTGCACTGCCCGAACTCACAGCCAACCCAGCAATGCCACCTTCCAACTCAGCCACACGTTTTTCCAAGACATCAGACGTGGGGTTCATAATTCGGGTATAGATATTACCTGGCACGGCCAGGTTGAATAGGTCAGCACCGTGTTGTGCATCGTCAAACTCATAAGCAACGGTCTGATAAATAGGCACAGCAACCGAATGGGTCGTTGGGTCTGTTTCATATCCTGCATGAATGGCAATTGTTTCAGGTTTCATATGCACGTCTCCTCTGGGTTAAAATGAAAAACTGGATGAATAGAATTTATTTTTTTGAAGATGTCTTTTGAGTCTCAAAATAATTGGGACGACTATAATCTGCTTTCTGATACACCAATCCAAGCCAATTGTTCACAATTGCTTTCCCGGTATCACCCCAAGTATTATCTACCAGAGGTGTTATTTGTTCTTCGGGAAACGAAGGAATGGTCTTTCCTTGTTGTTGCGCCTGACGAACAAGTTGCCCATAATCATCTACAAACGCGGCCACATCGCTTGAAAAATAATGTTCGGGGTGTGGCGGATAATCCTCACGATCACCCAGAATATAACGGTTCACCTCACGTTTGTATTCTTTCAGCAAACTGTTCGCATCATATTCGGGGTGTCCCTGAAAGTACACAATGCTAAACTGATCCGCACTCACAGCCATATGCATTTCGCCTGTATCGCTCTCAATAAGCACAGTCACATCTGCATCTTCCAATGCAGCAACAGGGATCGTATTGTATCGCGAATGTGGCACATCAAAACGCGTGTTAATCCCTCTCAACAAAGGATGTTTGGCTTGTTTGATACGATGCGGATAAACGCCCCACAACTTTTGGGGCATCAAACAACGATCAATCTCATACAGTTGTTTAACCAATGCATGGGTCGAAAGACAAGAACACAGCATCGAAACTACATTTTCTCGCCCCCAGGCCACCACATCCTTAAGAGGTTCCCAAAAGGGTTCTTCTTCTAACGTTGGGTTTGCAACATTGGCGCCCGTAATGATCAAAGCATCGAGACCCATTTTCTGTAAGTCTTCAAACTTATAATAATACTGATCAATATATGCTTGTGTATCCTCACCACGAGGCAAACCCGGAACCGTAAAAGGATAAACGAAAAATTGTGCAATCTGGTTGCAACTCCCAACAAGGCGTAAAAATTGCCGTTCAGTTGCACGCAGAGCCGCATCGGGCATCATATTCAAAAAACCAATATGCAACTCTCGAATGTCCTGGTGGAGCGCACTGTCCAATGTGAGAACATCTTCGTTGCTATTGCGTAGATCTTCAAAGGATGGAAGAGATGTGTGGGCAACCAGTGGCATGGCGTAGCTTCTTTCAATTTAATTGAAATATAAGTGGGAGCATGATATTACAGGAGAAGTACCTAAAAATCAAGTATTCATATCCTTAAAAGAGGTCGGAATCTAAAATACTTATCCAAACCATTTTAGTGGTAAACCCGCAAAGATACACCCCGCAACCAGCAAAATAAAAGATCTCATAAAACCAACCCCACACAGGAGTTCTCATGCAACCATACACCCCTTGGCAACCCTTACCCTTTCGTGCCAAACGCGAAGCAAGTTGGTCACGTGACGGGTATAATCGCGACTGGCTCATTATTCCTCCTGGTGAAACAAGTGAGCTTGCCAACATCAAAGGCACGGGTATTATTACGCATCTTTGGTTCGCTATCGACAACAACTTCAAAGTCACCGATCCACTCTTCCCACGCAAAGCCGTCTTGCAAATGTTTTGGGACAATGCCGAACATCCCAGCGTAAACGTGCCCGTGGGTGACTTCTTTGGCATTGGACATGGGCGCGTGGATAATTACTCATCTGCCCTATTTGACATGTCTATCAATGACGGCCAACAACGCGGTGCATTTAATTCGTGGGTGCAAATGCCTTTTTTGAAACAAGCACGCTTACAGCTCGTAAATGAAAGCGATACTGAAATACGCATTTTCTACTACGTCGATTACCAAGAATGGGATACTCTGCCAGAAGACACGTATCATTTTCACGCGGGCTGGCATGCCGAAATGCCCTGCGATCCGGTCCCTTTAATTGATGGCAAAGAAGGCCCCAATTTAACAGGGGATGAAAATTACGTCATTCTCGATACGCAAGGAGAAGGCACTTACATCGGTTGCAACTTAAGCATCGACAATCACGCGGGTGGCTGGTGGGGTGAAGGCGATGACATCATCTTCATCGACGGAGAACCTTTCCCAGGTTCATTGCACGGCACTGGCAGTGAAGACTATTTCTGTCATGCGTGGTGTATGCAGCCCAACTGTTATCCATACGCCGGCACATCACTATACAACCACGACCACGACAATTGGAATGGCCAATGGACCATGTACCGTCTTCATGTCCCCGATCCTATTCCGTTCACAAAATCAATCCAAGTTACCATTGAACACGGCCACAACAACCACCGGTCAGACGATTTTAGTTCCACTGCATATTGGTATCAAAAACACC
>JABIFK010000219.1 GCA_018650745.1 Candidatus Latescibacterota bacterium
GGATCGACATGTTCATCCACATTCATATCCCACCAAAAAGCATGGAGTTCACCATAGTTGGTACACAACTCTCTAACCTGAGCATGCAAAAAATCCAGATACTTCATCAAGTCTGGTTCATCCCCAGGTTTGGGACCCTCCAACTCATGATGTCGGCCCTGATTGGGATAGTTGGGATGATGCCAGTCGGCACAAGAATAATAAAACCCAAGTGGGAAATTGCGTTTGTGACATGCATCGGCCAATTGCGCCATGAGGTCCTTTCCATAGGGCGTATTCATGGTGTTAAAGTCGGTTTCTTTGGTATCCCACAAACAGAAACCATCGTGGTGTTTGGTGGTCACAATGATATACCCCATGCCTGTTGACTCGGCCAAATCTAACCATGCATCGGGGTCAAATTTTTCGGGGTTCCATTGCTCGGCCAATTTCACATATTCATCGGCGGGCACCCGACCTCGCCATTGGTGTTGTTCGTGCCAACCGGCGATGGCGTAGATGCCCCAGTGCACGAACAGGCCGAATCGTTTTTCTAAGAACCAGTCGCGGTCGTCGTTGAATTTTTTAGCCATGAAAACCTTCCTTATTGGATATTTCTTTTTAGCCTCCGGCGCGCGCTATTGCTTCACATACTTATGAATCCGTCCTTCTTTACCCAATTCGACTTCACCAGCATAAATATTGCCTTTGCTATCAACCCAAATGCCGTGTGGACCACCAAGGAATTCGCCGGGTTTGTCGCTGGGGTCGCCACCGCCTCCCCAAGAGGTGATCATCTTGCGCGTTGATAACTGCCAAATGCTGATCCGTCTGCCAAGTTCGGCAATGTAGATCACATCGTTTGCCACGTCTAAATAAATATTATTGGGGCGCAGCAAACCTGTCCATTCATCGACGAAGTTACCATCCAAATCGAAAATTTGAATACGACAGTTTTCACGGTCACAGTTCCAAATGCGGTCTTCACCGTCTAAACGCACCGTGTGAGAAATAGAGAACTCGCCAGGACCGCTGCCCTCACCACCCCACGTTTTAATGTGTTGTCCATCAGCCGTATAGCGATGAACGTGGTGGTTGCCATAACCGTCTGAAACAATAATGTCGCCATTAGAAGCAGTGGCAATATCTGTTGGAGAATTAAACGGATCACCTTCGTTTACACCCGTTTGTCCAGGTGTACCCAGCGTCAACAGCAGTTCACCTTTAGAATTAAACTTGTATACCGCGTGATCTTTCGCATCGGTCACAAACACATTGTCATCACCATCAATAAAAATGCCGTGTGCAAAATTAGGGGTCACAATGCCTTCGCCCCATGTGGCCAAGTGGTTGCCATCAAGATCATACACATTCAACGGCTTTTCACTACGTGAATACACAAATACCCGATCTTGCGAATCAACCGCCACGCCCGGGATCCACCCTTCGTGATAGTCATCACCCAATCCAGCCCAATTTTCCTGATACTCGTACGTATAATCGCCTTCTCCAAATACCATGTTTTGCTCCTTTATAAGGTGATATTTTAGTCGTGTAAAACCGTCGCTACATTTATAAAATTCTATGACCTAAAGTTCCATCAAATGATCCATTTCGCTTTTCATCCCTTCTCCCACGTGTGAGAGAGAAACCGAGGATCAGAGCCAACCTCCAAAGATCCGTTTAGCTTTCCATCCTTCTTCCACTTGTGGGAGAGGGACCGAGGGTGAGGGCCGCCTCTTATGACCGCATCGACCAATCACCACTGACTTCTTCAAATGAAAATACGGGCGAAAAGGGTTCATCATAATCGCCACCATGATGACTGTGCTCACACGAAGCGAGCCATTCGCGCAAGGCCGCTTGCATCTTATTTGCAAATGCACGTTGTGTATCAATGACATTGTTTGTCTCAAATGGATCAGCCAACAGATCATAACACAAGTCTTCTTCACCCGTGTCAGATAGGTTTGTCAGATATTTATATTGATTGTCAATCATAGCGAGGGTTGGCGCATCAAACATTTTGTCTTTTTGATTCAAAAAGCGATACGGGATGGGCACAGGTCGTGTAGACATCTCACCATTTAATACAGGCACCAAGCTAATGCCATCGATAGGTCGTGTATCTGGCATGTCAGAATCCATCACATCCATGATGGTTGGAAAATAATCCAACGTACTACACGGCATTTCAGAAACACTTCCCTCATTTACATGACCGGGCCAGACCATACACGCTGGCACGCCCACACCACCATTAAACAGACTGCGCTTGCGCCCACGCAAACCCGCAGTAGAACCCCGTTGCCGTCCGTCTTGCCCTGTTTGTCCTTCAGGCCCATTGTCACTACAAAACCACACCATCGTATTTTCATCCACACCCAATGCCTTCAGCTCAGCACGCAATCGACCCACCTGTTCATCCATGGCTGTTACGCACCCATAATAATGTTGCTCCCCTTCATCATAATCTGAATACATAGCCCGATATTCGGGCCCAGCAACAACGGGTTCGTGTGGCGTATGAAACCAAATGACCGATAAGAATGGCTGATCATTTTTGACGCTCTCTTGAATAAATGGAAGTGCTCGATCCATAACGACGCGGCAATCATCGCCTTCCATATTCTCGTCTACCGATTCACCCTTTTCATTCCAATAATACGTACCAAAGAATTCGCCCGTCTGTTCATTTACCATCGGGTTCCAAGTTGGCACACGTGCCTCCGTAGAGAAACACACATCAAAATCGCGCTCCCAAGGCGGTGCATAATGAGCGTGTGTGTCTTCGCGCCCCCCGCGCCGACTGTCGCGCACATCTTGTGTGAGTGTGCCCAAATGCCATTTGCCAAAATGCCCCGTACGATAGCCTTGTGACTTTAACATCCGCGCCAAGGTGATCTCCTGATTGGGCAAATGCCCACGGTTGGCCGTTGTCACACCATACCTAAAATAATGACGGCCCGTTAAACACGTACCACGCGTAGGCGAACACACAGGGCCACCGGCATAAAAACGTGTAAACCGCAAACCATCTGCTGCCATCGCATCCAAATGGGGCGTCTGAATCACTTCATTGCCATTAAACCCCACATCACCATATCCCAAATCATCACACATCACCAAAATAACATTCGGCGTACTCATACAACAGCCCCTTTCATTTGCTGTCATATCTATCCCCTAAAACCCCATAGGATAAATCCTACGGCCGGAAAAACACCAACATCCAAAAACAAAACATATTTCCCATTCAAGCAGGCAATCGCCCCTTCCTTCTCCCACCTGTAGGTGAAGGGCCTCGCGCAGCGAGGACGGATGAGGGCCAAAATACAACTTCACTTCGCAGTTACATCGTCCCACGATTCAACCATACAGCGAACCGTCCATTGATCGTACAAATCGACAAGTTCTTCTACCACATCCGTATGTGTCTCAATCAAATCATTCATTTCTGAACGATCTGCCTCAATGTCGTACAATTCCCAAGCGCCAGGATATCGTTTGACCAACTTCCATTTGCCTTTGCGAATGGCCCCATTGCCCTCATGCTCCCAAACCAAATAGGGTTTGCCATTGTCTTCCCCATCAAAAATGGGTGTGAGCGATGTGCCTTCCAGCGGCAAGATATCATGGCCATTAAACTCGGCAGGATATTCGGCACCCGCCACATCCAAACACGTGGCCATCACATCGGTCAACTGCCCCGGTTGATTGCGCAACACACCTTTGTCTTGCACCTTATCTGGCCAATGCACAATCAAAGGCGTCGAAATACCGCCTTCGTGCACCCAGTGTTTGTACAAACGAAACGGTGTATTCGACAAATTGGCCCACGGCACACCATAACTTTGATAGGTCTCCTCGGATCCTGGCATCACGCTCGGGTCATTGCCACGCTGAACGGGGCGTCCATCGCGTGTTGTTGGCGGTGCAATACTGGGGTTGTTCATACGTGCCCCCAACTCTTCGGCACAACCGCCGTTGTCTGCCAAAAATAAAATCAGCGTATTGTCCAACTGTCCCGTTTCTTCCAACGTATCCAATATCCGGCCGATGCCTTGATCCATACGATCAATTTGTGCGGCATACACTTCCATACGCTTCTGCTGCCAGTCTTTATGTTCCACCTCATCCCAAGGCAATTGAGAGGCATCTCGGTCACTCAAGCCCCATTCGGGTTCCAAAATGCCCAACGCGCGCATCCGCTCTACCCGTTCTTCACGCAATTGATCCCACCCAGCAGAAAACCGACCTTCATACTTTTGAATATCTTCTTCGTGTGCATGAAGGGGCCAATGTGGTGCGGTATATGCCGTATATAAAAAGAACGGCTGATCGCTTTCTGCTTCTTTGTGCGCGCGAATATAATCTGTCGCTTGATCGCTGATGGCATCGGTAAAGAAAAAGTCTTCGGGAAATTCA
>JABIFK010000213.1 GCA_018650745.1 Candidatus Latescibacterota bacterium
GACTCGCGATCGTGGTGCATACGATTTACTTGCTCGACAATCTCTGCCACTTCATCAGGTGTCAAAATTGCAGGCCGAACCAGAAACCCAGCCAAATCAAAACGAAATTTTTCTTCATCTGTCATGCCCATATCACATCCTCTTTTGTTGGGTCAACACGTCTAAGATGGTTACAGGATAAAACCAGTCGCACCCATTGTCAAACAAGAACACAGTGCCTTGACAACCCGAGCTTTCAAACGTACCATGCCTACGCTCAAACAAGCAAAGGAGATTGCATGCCTCACCCCAATCCGCTTCGTCTTAATGTATGGTCTGGTCCACGAAATATCTCTACCGCTTTGATGTATTCGTTTGCCCAACGCACAGATACACGCGTGGTAGACGAGCCACTCTATGGCCATTATTTACGCGTTACCGATGCCATTCATCCGGGAGCAAAAGAAGTGATGGCCGACATGGATTGTGATGCGCAACGTGTGATCGCAAATACAATTCTCGGCTCGTGTAAAAAACCCGTCCATTTCATGAAACAAATGGCCCACCACTTGGTGGCTCTTGATAGAAGCTTTCTAAGCCAAACCACCAATGTGCTTCTCACACGCGATCCATTTGATATGTTGCCCTCTCTGATCAATCAAATTAAAAAACCCGTCATCAGAGATACGGGCTTCAAGATGCAAGCAGAACTATTGGAAGAATTACAAACTCTCGACCAAAACCCACTCGTTTTAGATTCCAAAGAATTGCTCAAGAATCCACAATCTGTCCTCACACAATTATGCAACACGCTTAACATTCGATTTGAAGAAAACATGCTCACTTGGCCTGCTGGCCCCCGAAAAGAAGATGGCATTTGGGCACGGCATTGGTATCACAACGTTCACAAGTCTACAGGCTTTCAACCTTATCGACCAAAGGCAGAGCCTTTTCCAAATGGGTTGCGCGCCCTTTTAAACGAATGCAAACCTTATTATGATTTGTTATATGAGCAAGCTATAAAAGCGTAATTCTCCAGTAATTCTCCTTTGAAAAACGAGGACGATGGTTTTTCACCGTGCATGGATTTTAAAACTCACTGTTGATTCTATTTCATGACCCACCTTTAATATTTCACTCTAATGGAGTCCTCATGTCCGTTCAACTACCCAACCCTAAAAACGAAAACATTCTCATCTATGTTGGCGGCGAAATCTTACCGCGGGAAGATGCCAAGGTTTCGGTCTTTGACAGTGTGGTTCAAGGTGGCGATGCCGTTTGGGAAGGGCTTAGGGTTTATGATGGCAAAATCTTTCAGCTCGAACCGCATTTGGATCGCCTGATTGATTCTGCTAAAGCGATGGCATTTGCAGAGATACCAACAAAAGAGGAAGTTAAAACAGCAATTTTTGAGACGCTCAAAGCCAATGACATGCGCGACGGCGTTCACATTCGCTTGACACTCTCCCGTGGTAAAAAAACGTCTTCGGGTATGAGTCCGCATTTTAATCAGTACGGCCCTTGCCTCATAGTCCTGCCTGAGTGGAAACCACCTATTTATGATGTCAACGGCATTCGCCTGATCACAGCTTCAACGCGTCGCAACCCCGCCATGAGCGTTGACTCTAAAATTCACCACAACAACCTCATCAATAACATTCTTGCCAAAATTGAAGCCAATGTTGCAGGCGTGGATGATGCAGTCATGCTCGACATTTTTGGTTTTGTCTCAGAAACCAATGCCACCAATATGTTTCTCTTTAAAAAAGGCATCTTACTCACTCCCCACGCAGACAGTTGCCTCCCTGGTATCACACGTGCTACAGTTATACAAATTGCGCGCGAAGCAGGCATTGAAACACACGAGCGCAACGTTTCTCTTACAGAAATCTACACGGCACATGAAGTCTTCACCACAGGAACAATGGGTGAACTGTCTCCAGTGCTTGAGGTAGACGGTCGCACCATTGGCGACGGCAAACCCGGACAAGATACAGACCGCTTACGCAAGTTGTACGCACTAAAAACGGCTCATGAAGGTGAACCACTGCCTTTCTAAAATCTGAGAAAAGATAGGAAACAAATGTACCTCAAAAGGCTGCTGTTTGCATAAATATGGATCAGGAAGGGAAAGATGGCGAATCTCAACGAGAAGTCGACGCATATTTACAAGACCGCAAACGAA
>JABIFK010000196.1 GCA_018650745.1 Candidatus Latescibacterota bacterium
AACATGGACCGCCTCGCCAAACACGGCACCGCCTTCACCCGCGCCTTCAGCTCCAACCCCGTCTGCATGGCCGCCCGCCACGACCTGCTCACCGGCGTCAGCGCCCGCCACCACGGTTATTGGAGCAACAACAAAACCTTCATCAAAAATCCTGCACTCACCACCGTGCCACGCCTCCTCACACAATCAGGTTACCAAACCATTGCCATCGGCAAAATGCACCCCCGCCCCGACCGCGAGCACCACGGCTGGGCACACATGCACAACATGGAAGAACTGCCAAACTGCCGCGAAAACGATGCGTACTTACAATATCTACAACGCGAAGGCTACGGCCACATTCGATGCCAACACGGTGTGCGCCCCCTTTTCTATCACGTCCCTCAAGTCTCGCAAGTCCCCGAAGAACACCACGGCTCTGCTTGGGTCGCACACGAAGCCATCAACCACATCAAAGAAGACCGCGATCGTCCCTTCTTTATGTTCACCAGTTGGGTCGGCCCCCATCCCCCACTCTACGCGCCCCAAAACTATTTCGATCAATACCGTGATCGAGCACTCCCCGATCCGTGTGGATCTCCCGAATGGTCCAATTCACAAACACCGAGTACTCCAGAAAACATCGAAGGCCTCCCATACCAACGCCTCCAAGAAGCCTACTTTGCGTCCATTACCCTCATCGATACACACATCGGACGCATTCTCGATGCCCTCGAAGAAACCAATCAAATCGACAACACCATCATCATTCTCATGTCCGACCACGGTGAAATGCTTGGTGATCGCGGCGGATACCAAAAACACGTGCCCTACGAAGGCTCTGCACACATCCCCATGATCGTGTGTGGCCCAGGTATCGCCCAAGGCATCTGTGACACACCCGTCACCACCTGGGATGTTTCTGCAACCGTGCTCGAAACATCAGGCGTTACCGTGCCCACAGACCATCCCCTTATGGGAGACAGTTTGCGAAACATTGCAGCTGCGCATTCCGATCGCACCATCTTCTTTCATAACGGGCAAGGTAGACGGCGTTATGTCGCTGCCGCCAACCGTACTCACAAGTTTATACACTGGTACAACGGCGGAGAAGAATGGCTCTTCAACAATCAGCAAGACCCTTGTGAACAAGAAAACATCCTCGATCAAGAACACGCCATCACAAACGACCTTCGCCAAGCCTGCCTCACGTTTGAGCAAAACGAAGGCATTGCTCAAAATGTTGAGAACAATGCCTTTGTCAACCACTCCTATCAATCACCCAACCAACACACGTGCAGCCTCCACCCCACTTGGTCGTCGCATCAATATCCATCCTGGACAAATGGCTATTCTACCGAAGACTTGAACTTAATTGCCAATGAAATGCGCAGCTGCCTCAACAATGAATCCGTCTTTATCCACACAGATCCCGAATGGCGAAACGATGCCATTAATGCTTGGACAGACATGGGCGGTGATGCCACCGTCATCCAAAACATCTTTCAAGAAGCCGATCAACAATCCAAACAATAATTCATCACAAAGGAATACGCACCCATGTTGGACTTGTTTTACAGCTGGTTTGTAGATTTGGGCATCCCCCCACAATTTGCCACTTGGACCGCCCGCGCATGCATTGGCATATGGGTATTGCTCCTGAGTATACTCGCCGACTTTATTGTCAAACGATTTGCACTCAAAACCCTTAAATATATCATCGCAAAAACCCGCACCACCTGGGACGATGCCATCGTTCAACACAAAGTACTCGACCGCTTGGCTCACTTGGCACCGGCACTCATCATCTATAACCTTGCACATTGGCCCTTCACCGATCTGCCAACACATATCCAAGCATCCTATACAGCCCCAGTTCTCCACGCCGTACTCATCTTCGTTGTTCTCATCGGCATTTTGGTCATCAACGCATTTCTCAACGCAACCCTCGATATCATCAACCGATATGAAATGGCACGCAAGATACCCGCCAAAGGATTTGCACAAGTCATCAAACTGATCACCGCTTTTATCGGTGGCATCCTCATCTTTTCAATACTGCTCAACAAAAGCCCCATCTTTTTTCTAAGTGGTTTGGGTGCCATGACTGCTGTGATCCTGCTCATTTTCAAAGACACCATTCTCGGCCTTGTAGCAGGCATTCAACTCAGTGCCAACAAAATGGTAGCCGTAGGCGACTGGATTGAAATGCCCAAATACGGTGCCGACGGCGACGTCATCGATGTGGCACTCACCATCGTCAAAGTGCAAAACTGGGACAAAACCGTCACCACCATTCCCGCTTACGCACTCATCAGTGACTCATTCAAAAACTGGCACGGCATGCAAGAATCCGGTGGACGCCGCATCAAACGTCATATCAATATCGATATGCAAACCATTCGCTTTTGCACCGAAGACATGCTCGCACGTTTTTCCAAAATCAAATACATCGCCGAATACATTCAACACAAAAAAGATGAACTGTCGCAATACAATACAGAGCAAGCCATTGACGACTCCAACCTCGTCAATGGCCGCCGCATGACCAATGTCGGAACCTTCCGTGCCTACATAATCGCCTATCTCAAAAACCACCCTAAAATCCATCAAGATATGACCTTCTTAGTACGTCAACTTGCACCGACGGAACACGGGTTGCCCATAGAAGTTTATGTCTTCAGCAACGACATCGTCTGGGCACATTACGAAGCCATTCAAGCCGATATCTTCGATCACATTCTCGCCGTCATACCCGAATTTGACCTGCGCGTTTTCCAAGACCCATCGGGCAATGACTTCAGAGCACTGAATAAATAGGAATAAAAACCATGTTCAAAACCCATCAAATTGACGAACAAATCCCCAGCGCCTATGGCATGACCGTGTCCGACCTCAACAACAATGGCCACAAAGATATCGTTGTGGGGTCTACGGGCATTTCCATGATTACCATCTACGAAGGCCCCACCTTTCAAAAACGCATCGTCTCAGAAGCACACCCCGGCACCATCGGT
>JABIFK010000887.1 GCA_018650745.1 Candidatus Latescibacterota bacterium
AACCCCGAAGCTACAACATCATACTTCCGACTGAACTGAAAGCGATACCAATCACCTGTATTGAACTGCGTCCACCATGACGCCTCTGCCTCCCAATACTTCACTTTGTTGTCTCTATCTGTATAGATCTCCACCTGCGGCCCAATAGACATATAGCGCACATGACGAATTTGGGGTCGTGGCCGGGCTCTTACGCGTGCTTCATATCGCCTAAACCCTGCCAAACCACTTCTTTTATTTACAAAACCCACCCCAGGTTCAAAATTTTCTTCGATATCTAAAAAACTCACCTGAGAAGAAAAAACACTGCCCGAATAGACCGCGCGGGCAAAACGTGCATCGTCTGCATCGCCAATGGCCGAATCCCAAGTCCGAGCAGCAAAACCTTGTACGTTAAACGCAGCAGTCGGTGAATAACTAAAATCCATTCCGGCCGCCCGATTGTAGGCGTTTTTACCCGGAGCATCTGTCATTTTATTGACAAATATAAAACCAAGATTAGAACTTCCCAAAACATCTTGCTTAACGCGCAAAACAGAATAATTGCTTTTGGGCACTGTTGTTATGCCACCTGGATCTGAAAATTGTGCATCATTGGTGAGCACATTTAATGCGCCAATACTTGTCCTGCCAGCCTTACCCGTCAACTTCGTTCCCAACAAAATGGGCACTTGTCTTTTGTTATCCACTCCAATTCTTCGGCTATAAAAAAGAATAGTTGGAGGCTTGTCATCTCCTCCTCTTGTTTCTGCAGCTTCTCCGAAATCAAAGAGATTAGACCCCTCCAAGAAGAATTCCCTTTTCTCTGGAAAGAACAGTTGAAACTGAGAAAGATTCACCTGTTCCTGATCGCCCTCAACTTGAGCAAAGTCCGTATTGTAAGACACATCCAAAGTCAAATTCGAGGTCAAACCATAACGCACATCCATACCTGTTTCAAACACAGGGTCTTCACTTGCACCCAATGTGACGTAATCACGCCCAGTGCCGGGCAAGATATAGGGTTTAACTTGGAACAAACGTTTGCTTTTTACCGATCCTAAACCGTGTAATTCTCCAATATCAGACATCCAATATCGAGCCCGACTGGAAGTAGACTTGCGCCCAACCACAAACTGCGCGGCCTCATTCTTTGCAGGAATAACCCGAGCCATATTGATGCCCCAGACCATGTTACCATCATTCTTAAATCGAAGCTGATCAAACGGAATCTTAACTTCTGCAGTCCATCGATCTGCGTACTTCTGCGTCTTTACTTCCCAATTGCAATCCCAGTCTTCGTTGTAAGAACGCCCTTCATCCGACAACATCAAGTCGCGTCTTGCTCCCAAAGGATTTACAAAGAAGAAAAACCCCGTCTGCCGATCATTGTAAGTGTCTAACAATATCTGTACATTGTCATCGCCCCAAATTTCTGAATCGCGCCGCATGTTGTTGGCGACCAATGACGACATATCAGACGAAAAACATTCAAAACCAAAATACAGCGCATCGGTATCGTAAATAATTCGGACAACGGTTCGTTCTGAAATGGGTATCCAATATCCAGGATCACGTTGCACAAACCCCTCAACGGCCTTTGCCTTTTGCCAAACATCGTCTTTAAGGTCCCCATCCAATTCGGGTCCATTCTCTACCGACACTGCCTCAATCAACCGTCGAGCGGTTTTTTGTTCGCCAGCATTCACCAAACGCACAGTTGCTTTTTCCGAAATTTTTGCATCAAAAGATCGTGAACTTGCAACAACCTGATCCTCTAATACTTTAATCACCTCCAACTCTTCAACCATCTCACCATCTTGTCCAAAAATGCCCAACCGACTCCACAGTTGGGCATCACCATTTAAACCAGAGATGTAAACCAATTGACCATGGACTCTATCGACAAAGCCGTGACCTTCCCCAGAGGCTTGACTGACAAACATCGCCACCATAAATAAACTAATGATCAACAGCTCAATCCTCGACGGATAAACCTTGCTCATCCAAAACTTCCTTTAAGACAGGCGCGATGGCCTCTTTAAGTTGTGTGTTTCCATATCCAACCCAAGCCACAGGACTCGTTGTGTCCAATGGTGCATCTATTGGTTTACCATTGGGTTTTTCAACAACAATGCCCATTTCCTTTGCAATCAGTACTGTGCATACATCGTAAGGGTGACAACAAATACCAAGCGCTTTGCCTTCTTTTTCCAATCGCTTGTCTAAGAGGGGCCGCAGGTCGGCATTGAATCTGTCGTGCCCCACCATCAATTCGTAAAATTGGCCACCGCTGCAAATGTACTGATCCTCAAACAGACGGGCTTTGCCAGGAACAACGGGACCAATCAATCTCTCAACCAATGCCTCCTCAACTTCTGCCAAGATGGCTTTTCCACCTGGAAAAAATCTTGAAATCATCGCAAAACCATGCTCGATAGACTCAGCTTTGGTGGGTTTCAGCGTGATGGGCACAACCTCACCATTCAAAACATTCACCCCTTCCGCACCCCAACCATCTCCTTCAATTGCCCACAACACATCTGAGCGATATTGTTTTGTTGTCGGAATTTCGGTTTGTACCGCAACAAAGATATCCTCAACCGAAGTCCCTTCGCCTTTGTTCTCTGCCACCCCCGTCAAAATCCATGCACTGCGCTTGTCATACATCAAGCCTCGTGTGCCATCTATGGGATCAACGATCACCCGATAGGCAGCTTCTTCCCGGGCAACACCCGCAGGGATCACTTCACCAAAATCAGACAAACCTTCACCAATGAGAATGATTGAGGTGTCTTGACCAAACTCACGTTCGAAAAGCGTTAGCAAGCCCTCTTCACTAACACGATCAACAGCGTAGATCGTGTCTCCCGCAGTTTCTGCTGCAATGGTCGATAGAGACTCAGTATCTTGCTCTGCGATGTGCGCCAAAACCATCTGGCGAATCTCAGCCTGAATTTTCTTGACACGTTTCACAATCTCAACGGGCGACAGCGTTAAATCCCTCACAGAACCTCTCCAGTGCGAAAATAACCGCGTTGCCGCATGACCGCCCGTCGCAGGTTGGGATTTTTTTCAAATGCAGCACGTCCATGTAACCAATAGTGATTGTTTAACACAACCAAGTGATTCACTGGCAATTGCACCTCCACTGTGCCGCTCGACGCTTCCATCGATGCCGACAAGTCATTGAGATATTGGGCCTGATCAATTGTTTCAGGATAGACAAATTGATCGATGAAACAAACACACGGTTTTCCATTTCTCTCATAGAACGTGGTTTTCTGGACCGTTTTAGAATATTTCTTGCTCGGTGGTGATTTATAATCAAATGTATACGATCCCAGCGGATCTTCTGAAAATCGACTCAACGCTTCCCAGTCATCCAAATGCAGCAGCCGCGACTCCCCACCCAAAGCATGCATTTCACTCATTTTCATCATCATAATCCAATCCGTGGGTTCGGTCACATATGTGCCATCTGTGTGCAAAGTGAACGAACGATAGGCTTGGCGCAAGTATGAATCACTGGTATCTGTGTCGCGCACGTCAAAGGTTGCATAAAAATTATCTGTCATATCATCGAAGTTTGGAATTCCAATTAGGTGCGACACCCCGGTGCCCAAAGCGACTTGCTGATCAGCAGTCAATACACCGCCAACAGACAAGGTAAATCCTCCCGTTCTGCGGTCACCGACTATATTTTGAAGGCGCGTAGCAAAGTCTTCACCCAAGACGTTTTTCAATTGATTGGCGACAATGAGTCGCAAATAGGGCACGTAGGACAACCGCTGCTCTGTCGCATCCCGGGTTAGGTCCAAGAATTTCGCCAATGCATTCTCAGACAATCGAATATGAAAAAGGCGTGCATGGCAAGCATGAGGTTCAATAGTATAATCTAAGCTGTTAAACAGGATACGCATCCCCCCTCCAATAGAAAGGAACTTACACATCAATCTTGCAACATGTCTTAAGTTGTCACAAGAACGTTAAAAGTAAGTATCGACTTACAATCTGTCAACTTCTGTAACACAGGGTCTCTCGCCTTTGATGCCTGAAGCCTGTGGAAGGCTTTTGATGGGTGAACAATATGCTGCAAGTAAAGGAACCGACACCCAAATCATATTTATGCTTGACAGAAAACCGACATTCCGTGATCTTTTTGCCATCAAGAGTAGAGGCGCGTCCTCTCATCAGTAGACCAACCAAAGAAGCGGTTCTTTCAGGTTGTTCAAAAGGGTGAGGATGCCGAAGTCAATTCACATTCCGCAATGTGCATTGTCTGGTTCAGACAGATAAAATCTGCTGAATTGTCACAGGGCAAAAAAACCTGTGGAGCGCTCTCTTGCGTGTTGAACACTGCGTTACATTTTCGCAGTCGGCATGCCTCTACTCTCATAGGCAACCGGCTGTTTTTTTATATCCAAATCCGTAGAAAGGTTCAGCATGTCCAAATTGAAAGTAGGCGTCCTAGGCGCCACAGGCATGGTCGGTCAACGTTTTTTGACCCTATTGGCAAACCACCCCTTTTTTGAAGTTGTTGCAGTCGCTGCAAGCCCACGATCGGCAGGCAAAACCTATCGCGAAGCGGTTGACGGACGATGGTCTCAGACCGGCGTCGAAATACCAGCTCAAGTCGCAGACCTAACGGTTCAAAAGGTAGATGAGGTCGGCAGTATCGTTGACAAATCAGATTTTGTATGCTGCGCTTTAGATATGGAAAAAGACGCCATACGCGACTTGGAAGATGCGTATGCAACTGCAGAGACG
>JABIFK010000288.1 GCA_018650745.1 Candidatus Latescibacterota bacterium
ATAATAAAATTCAAAAAAATCACCCACAAAAGAAAGGTGACCGAAACATTCGATCACCTCATGATCTATACCAGGCAACATCATCTGTTGCTCACATTTTGTCCCACACCATAACGGCCCACAACACCGGTAAATAAACCAATGTTGCGCGCAAAACACCCCGTGCATGGGCATCCGTTCTATATTTTGCAAAAGCCAAACTTTTGATCAAAACCACAAGCCCCAACAAAACTGCCACAACAAAATAAATAGGCCCGCTGAGACCCATCAACGCAGGCATTAAACTACAAGAAAGCAAGACCAAACTGTAAAGAATCATTTGATGTGCCGTGCGATCTCCGTCGGGGTCTTCAATGGGTAACATGCGATAACCACCCCGAGCATAATCTTCGCGATACATCCACGCAATGGCAAAAAAGTGGGGAAACTGCCAAACAAATAAAATGGCAAACAGTGCCATCGTTTCGCCACCAACACTACCCGTCGCAGCTGTCCACCCACCCACAGGCGGCAATGCGCCAGAAATGGCTCCCACTGCCGTGTTGTGTGGTGAACGCTTTTTAAGGGGGGTATAAATCAAAATGTAAATACTTGTCGTTAGGGCCCCAAATAAAGCCGTAAGGCCGTTGATAGCCACGCCCAAGTAAACAATACCCACCACAGTCAACAATAGCCCAATACGCAAAGCCAACTCAGCACTCAAACGCCCTGCCGGTAAGGGGCGATCTGCAGTACGGTGCATACGCCCATCAGCTTCGCGCTCTACATATTGGTTGAGTGCACCAGCACCAGCAGCAGTCAAAAACGTGGCTAACAATAAGTGGATCAAATCAAAAAATACAGGTGAGGCCCCCAACACATATCCAACCAATGTGCTTAAGGTAACCATCACTGCAATCCGAAATTTAATCAACTCAACCAAGTCACCTGCAAAACTGTGTGATTCGGCATAAGAGACATTCTCTACAGGAGGTTGCATCATAAACTCCCTATACATCTTATTACAAAGGTTTCCAAAGCGCCTAACAATACCAGATTTACGTCAATCAGTCAAGTATGAATACCATGTCAAAATAAGTCAATGCGTAAGATAAGAGGGCGCATAATCTGATCATCTATTTAGAACTGACATCGGTTGATTTATCAATATTGCAAACACACAAATCAAACCATTGAACAAGCGACTTCCAATTTTTATACAACCAACACGACCACTGTTCTATTATGCATCGTTTTTTGTCATAAGTCCCTGCAAAAGCAAGATGTGGCGCAAAAATAGGCCTTGACTTAAAAGATGCGATAGTTCTATATTGTAGGACATTAAGGCACGTCTTCCCTATTTGCCATATATCTAGTATATCATACACCTCCCCCACACTTGGTGATCGTCAATAAACATAGGCCTAAACGCAATAAATCAGATCACCATACCCACAAGCCACACCTTCTTTCTCAACCTTCATTTCCAAACCAAATAAAACGTTCAAGAAATTTCGAATTCACATTTCTTATTGCTTATCATACTTTCTAAGGGAGACTTGCCTTGAGCGCAGGGAACCAGGCCGGCAACACAAAGCGGGGCACGGGCAAAGTTTTTGGTCCATCTCAGTCGGGTAATGCAAATACAACGCCTCAACAGCACAACCCACTCAGCGAATATACACAAACTCAAATTGTTGGTGACACAACAGGCGCATCACCAACAGGGGATCTTCTTCCACAAGAATGGGAACTTATCGAAACAGATAACGATAACATACCAGAAGAAGAAGATATTCTACAAAGATTGGATCGTATCGAAAAACGCTTAGATGCTTTTGAAAACACCAGTTATACCTTCTTGCTCTATGCCAAACAGCTCACCGACCGCACGGTTTCGTTCTTCGAAGATATTTTTGGTCTCAGCGGTGGTGATTTGGCACAGATTCATGACCGATTGGGTATTAATTACAACAACAAAGGTGATTACCCCAAAGCAATTGAAGCCTTCCAAAAGTTGGTCACCCAAACACCAACAGCACCCGCTTTTTACAAATTGGGTGTGGCCTATGGCAACAACAGCGATTCACAAGAAGCCATTGAAGCCTACCGACGTGCCATCAGTTTAGATGAAAAACACCTCCGTTCATATTACAAGTTGGCCGATGTCTATGCCAAAACTGAAAACTTCGGCGAAGCCATTCGCAGTCTCACACAAGCCGTTGATATCGACGCAGATGTCTCCGAAAGCCACTTTCGACTCGGCAGTGTGCACAATGCCCGAGGGGCTTACGATCAAGCCATCACAGCGTTTAATCGCGTGCTGGCACTCGATGCAAACTACCCGGGCATTTACCAAAGCTTAGGTATTGCTTACGAACAAAAAGGTGAGCACAATCGCGCCATCGAATTCTTCAAAAAGTCGATATAAACTATGAGCCTTCGCACCTTGACCACCCAACTGCAGCAGGAAAAAGTAGAACACCAACGTGTTCTACAATTTCAATCGGCACGGTCAATACAAGACCCCCAAGCTCAGCAAGAAGCGCCAAAACAAACACCATTTATGGTAGGCGCAAGCAACAGGAAGCAGCGATCCGAAAACACCCCCTCAGAAATCCCCATTCAGAGACAAACAGCATCACCTAAAATTGGTTTAAAAGAACGAGAGTTGGAAACAACCTACGGAGTTCCAGGAGGCATTGTTGCCCGTTTTGGACGAAACGCCCTTAAAGAGCCTGTAGTCGCACCTCAAGAACTCCAAGAAATTGTAGCAACAGAATCACGATCCGAATCAGTGCTGAACACACCTCTTGAAGAAGCAGATAAATCTAACGAAGAAGAAGCAGAGCCTCAAGAACAGGAGCAGGCAGTTGAAGAAGACGAAGCTGCCCGCATCACCATCGAACTTCAATCTCACTGAGAAAGGACGCGTTGGACATGGCAGATGAAACCGGCCCAAGCGCCCCGTTTGAAACTCCCGCAGATCCAACACCTGCCGACGCCCCATCAGGTGATATTTTATACCTTGGTGTCGATTTGGGCACCGCAAACTGCTCGGTGGCAACAAGCACAGATATTACCCGTACGGTGCCCAGTGTCGTGGGGTGGCCCAAAGATCTCGTTGCATACAAATTTTTGCAAAAATCAATCGTATTTGGCGAAGAGAGTATTCGCAATCGCATGGCCTTAGATTTGTTTTACCCACTTGAAAAAGGCGTGCTCAAATATCGTCCGTCCGATGGTGGAAGCATTGACAGTGAAAACCGGGAAGCTGCAGCCGTCGAAGAATTGGTGCGGCACGTCATTGAACTTGCAGAAATCAAACCCGGCCAATCCGTTCGAGCCGTAGTGGGTGCTCCGGCCTTGGCCAGTGTCAGTGACAAACAAGCCGTTATCGATGTCATGCAAGGGCTTGTCGACTCTGTCATTGTGGTATCAGAACCGTTTTTGGTTGCTTATGGCCTCGGTTTTTACAACAACGCCTTGGTTGTTGACATTGGTGCCGGCACTTTAGACATGTGTCGTATGCATGGTACCATTCCCGAAGATGAAGATCAGCGCACGCTTGACAAAGCAGGTAACTTCATCGACGAGCAATTCCACGCGCTTTTACAAGACAAAATCCAAGATTCGCCCATATCGCGTCACTTGGCCACAGCCATCAAAGAGCGTTATGCATTTGTATCCCCCATAACAGAGGGCATCAGTGTTGAATTCCAAGTGGGTGGTAAGCCCGTTTTATACAACATCGCACAAGAACTGAAGTCGGCCTGCGAAAGCCTTTTGCCCGACACATTTACAGCCATTCGCGAACTCATCACCACATTTGAACCCGAATTTCAAGATGAACTGCGCAACAATATCGTGCTAGCAGGTGGCGGTAGCCAAATCAAAGGCTTGCCCGAAGTCATCGAATCCAATCTGGCCGAATTTGGCTCTGCACGTGTCACCGCCGTAGACGATCCCGTTTATGCCGGGGCTTTAGGTGCACTCAAATTAGCCCAAGACATGCCCGATAGCGAATGGGCAAGCGCTTAAACGCTTTGAAGCATTCATAAGTAAAAGTCACGAGTCTCTTCTCATTTCCCGATTCGTGACTTTTACTTTTTACTTTTTACTTTTTACTTTTTACTTTTTACTTCTATGCCCGACACACTTACCGAGATTCC
>JABIFK010000109.1 GCA_018650745.1 Candidatus Latescibacterota bacterium
AGCAATCACATCACTGGTCTCTTCCAACCCAAAATCTTTGGGGAAATTAAATCTCACCCGAAAGTCGTTTAACATACGCGAACCACTGTCGCCCCTTTTAAGGCCATCCATGGGAATTGACATACTTGCCAACAGCACCAACGCAATCAAGAACGCATCACGCCGATGGCCCAAAACCCAAGCCAACATCCGCTCATAGCGTTTGCGAAGCCACTGAATACTCTTTGGATCCACCTTAACATCTTGTCCACCAAATCGATACGCTGCTTGGGGGATAAAAATCAAAGCCACAAAAAGTGACCCTACCAAAGCAACGATCACCGGCACCCCAATACGAGAGAGGAAAAACGTCAATTCAACATTGCCATTCATCAACATCAGCGGCAAAAAGACCACCACAGTGGTCAATGTTGCCATCGTAATCGCAAGCCCAACCTCACTCGCCCCCGCAATTGCCGCTTCCTTGGGCTTAAGCCCTTTTGCGCGCATCCGATAGATATTCTCTAAAATCACAATCGCATTGTCCACCACCATCCCAACGCCAACCATCAACCCCATCATGGTGAGCAAGTTTAAAGACCAACCAATAAAGTATAAAACAGTCATGGTAATCATCACACACAGCGGAATGGACAGCGTAATGATCGCCGTCATACGAATGGCCCGTAGAAAGAGCAGAAGTACGATCGCAGCAAACAATCCACCCCATAACCCCGTAGACTCCAGATTATGAATGGAGCGGCTGATAAAATCCCCCTGATTAAAAAACACATTGAATTTTATTTTACCACCAACCAACGGATCATTCTCAATCTCTTTTAATGCTTCTACAACGCGCTTGCCCACATCCACAACATTTGCCCCCGATTCCTGAAACACCCCAATCGACACCGCTTGTTGCCCATCAATGCGCTGGTACCAAGATTTTTCGGGCACATCATATACCACATCAGCCACATCTCCTAACCGCACCTCACCTGCCCGAGTTGGGAGTTGGATATCTTTGATTTCATTCAGATTGCTGTATCGCGCCATAGATCTGACATAAACTTGTTTTCCACCTTCTCGAATATGCCCTGCCGATAATGCAAAATTATCTTGCTGTAGCGTCCGCACCATCTCACCCAAGTTTACACCTCGGGCCTCCAAACGCTCTTGATCCAGTTCTATCATCACTTCTTTTTCATCTACGCCCCAAAAATTAAGCCGTGCCACCCCATCCACACGCTCCAACCGACGCCTTACGTGCACATCTAAAAATTGAAAAGGATCTTGAATCTCTGGCGAGAGTGCCACGCCCATCCACAAAACTTCCCAACTGTCGGAATTAAACTTCCAAACAAACACACTGTTGCGCGCATCTTCGGGCAACTGCAACTTCAACCGTTCAATACGGTCCATCAATTGGTTGTAAGCCATATCCATGTCGGTGTCGGGCTGAAATTCGAGTGGTGCATCGACCCCTCTTGAATTGCTATACGTTCGAATCCGCTTGATGCCTTTAATCGTTCGCAACTGTTCTTCTAATGGCCGAGCGAGTTGCTGCTCTGATTCTTGTGGTGTCGAATTTCCGTGATCATACCTGATATTAGCATACAAAAAAGCCGGTGTAAACCCCGATGGAAAGAGTTTCACAGGCACACGCAAATATGCGACAATACCTACCACCATCAATGCCACCAAGCACATCGTTACCGTGACAGGGCGGTTAACCGAAATACGGGGCAAAAGCGAAGACTTGTCGTTGCGTTTCATAACAATCCCTATCCTTGAAGAAAGCCTCTGATAGACTGTTTTATCAACCTAAGGTATTGAATTATGGGTACCAGAGCAATCACAAACCTTTTTACTTCATTCTTATAAACAACATGATTATCATGAGACGCGTTAAGCATCAAAAAGGAGTCAGAAAAGAATTCCCCCAAGACCTCAAACCAAAGGGCCAACGATGCAAGACCCCAAAATAGCAATAATTGGTGCCGGTAGCCTGTCCAGCAAACGGATTTACCCCAACATAGGCACAGCGGGTGGCCATTTGGTGGGCATCTGCGATTTAGATGAAGAAAAAGCCCAGAATAATGCGCGCAGATTTGGCGGACAAGTTTACACAGATTTCAAGGAAATGATCCAAAAAGAAAACCCAGATGGCGTCATCATCTGCATTGGTCCACAAGCGCACGCCGCACTTGCCCCCCAAGTGCTTGAAATGGGTATTCCGGTTTACACAGAAAAACCGCCAGCTCCAACAGCTGCAGCAGCCCTGCAAGTGGCCCGCTTGGCAAGTGCCAAAGGACTGCTGTGCACAACAGCGTTTAAGAAGAGATATAGCAACGCCGCAAATCGTACAACAGAGTGGCTTGCACAATTTCCACAAGAAGACCGATATGCCATCTCAATAGACTATTGCTCTGCTCAGTACAAGAACGATTCTCCCCGTACGTCGTTTTTACTCGATTTCTGCATTCACATCATAGATCTCGTTGGTTATCTCTTTGGTGATGTGGCACGTGTGTTTGCCTTTTCAAAAGGTCTAGATGCTTACGCTGTGTCTCTGACCTTTACATCCGGCGCAGTTGGCACCCTCACTTTGGCTTGTGGCCGCTCCTTCCAAATCCCAACTGAAGAAATCGAAATCACCGTTAAGGGCGGCAACTTCATGACCTTGCACAATTCATCTTGTTGGCGCATCACGGAAAACCAGAAACCGTGTGA
>JABIFK010000210.1 GCA_018650745.1 Candidatus Latescibacterota bacterium
AGCCCAGGCCCGTATACGTATAATTGGTACACGGCCCACCACCTGCATACTGTTTCGTATGTTCTCCAATCTCACCATCTTCAAGAATAACACCCCGCAAAATAGCCTCAATCTCTGATGCGGCAACATCTTGCATGGCAGAATCGTCATAATACAAACCGCACAACATAACAATAGCACACCAAACAATACCTCTATTGTTGTGCTGTATACACGGGTTAGCAATGAGCCAGTCGGCAGCCCGACGCAACGCAGCGGCTACATGATCGCGTTCATCATCAGAAAATACACCATCAGCCCAGATAAATCCCATCAACAAAGGTTCCAACCGCCAAGCATGTTCGTGGCTGCCTGCCCAGTACATATCTTTGTCATTGGGCCAAATGAATTGACCTTCGGGTGTGATATGATCAGCAACAGCCATAAACGCTTGGCGCAACATATCCCCAACTGTTGGATCCTGATAAAAAGACAACTCTGCGGTATGCCAAGCAAATGCCAATCGGCCAATAATATTGGTTTGAGATCGAGCAAAATAACCCGATTCTTCACCAAAACTGAGCCAATTGAGATCCAACCCCAAGTAGGTATCATCCAAAGTGGCTTCAAAAAGGCCAAGATACCGTTCCTTCCGAGGTGTGTTGGGTATCTTCTGTGTCACATAACCAACAAGCCAGTTACGATTATGGTTTTCCATACATGCCCTCTCGTGCATTTAAAATTTCCTACCGAACTCAAAACCACTTACTCTTTGTAGATCGCTTGCCCAGTTTTATCAATATATCCCCACTTAGCATCTCCCCAAGATCGCCCCCATCCAACACGTGCCAATCCGCAATCAAAAGCTTGTACAAGATCAAATTGAGGTTCAATCACCAATTGTCCCATCTTATCAATATAGCCCCATTTCTTTCCCAACTTAACCGCCGCAAAGCTTTCAGAAAAATCCTGCGCGAAATCAAACACCTGGTCACCAAGCCGTTTTCCAGATGTGTCAATATATCCATACTTTCCTTTTTGTACCACCACAGCATATCCTTCGGAAAATCCCAAAGCACGGTCATAAACAGGTTCAATGACAACCTCACCCGTCAAATTGATATAGCCATATTTCCCTTTCAATTTGACACGTGCAAGTCCTTCAGAAAAACTGCCACCCAATTCATAAATCGGTGGCACAACAACCTCACCCATCTTATTAATATAGCCATACTTCTTTTTGATTTGCACACTGGCCAGTCCCTCAGAAAAACTATTCGCTTTATCAAATTGAGGGGGGATAACAATCTCGCAATCTGGAGTGACATAACCAAACTTACCCCCTTTTTCTACAACCGCAAAACCTTCTACAAAAGACATGGCATGATCAAACTCTAATGCTATCACGCGTCCCGTCTTATCTATAAACCCCCACATGCCTTCTTGACCTTTGCGCTTCTTCGTTTGATACCCTTCCGTTCTCTTAAATGCTGTTCGATCAGTTGCCGCTTCCACACAAGCCACACCGTTTTTAAACGGTTGCGCCCCATAAATAAACGGCTTCTTTTCCGTTAATTGTCCAATAACTTCCTGCCCCATGCGATCAATGTACATCCAATTGGTCCCCCCTGTTGGCAGCACACCCGCCAAACCTTCTTGAAAGGAATTCACCAACCAAAACTGAGGCGCAATCACCATATCACCCGTACTGTTAATATATCCCCATTGCCCCAAAGACATCTCATCGTTCACATTAACCGCTGCCAAACCCTCTCGAAAAACTTTAACACCCACATATTGCGCCTGAATAATCACACGCCCACCTGCATCTATAAATCCATAACGATTGTTATCTCTTATAATAAAAAGAGGCTCTTCAGCCCATAACAAATCGGTA
This sequence comes from Candidatus Latescibacterota bacterium, assembly GCA_018650745.1. GTDB lineage: Bacteria > Latescibacterota > UBA2968 > UBA2968 > UBA2968 > JABIFK01. The sequence goes on from JABIFK010000210.1 coordinate 1,877, forward strand.
TATGAAACAGCGCAGACAAACAACAAAATACAAAGCAAATACTTTCGGAACATTGTAACACACCCTTCCACTGAAACTAAAAAAGACCAAAACTCAGAACACTGGCATCCTGACCCAATTTTCATTACCTTGCGTGTGACAATAGGCAATCTAATATCTGAGCACAATATAAACAATCGAAGAGGATCCTGTCATGGACGATCTTGAAATGCAGAAATATCTGTTCGACTTGCAAGGTTATTTGGTCGTAGAAAATGTCTTAAGCAAAGATGAACTTGAAACGCTTAATGACCTTATAGATCAACAAGAACTTCCAACACCCAAAGAGAGGTCACGATTTGGCAGCGCACCAGATGGTCCCGGTTTTCTGCAATGGGGCAAACCTTTTTGCGATCTGCTCGATCACCCCACCCTAATGGCGATCTTACAATTCCGTTTGGGAGATTGCTTTCGTCTCGACCGTATCTACGGCATCAACATGGAAAATGGCATGAAAAGAGGGCGCTTACACGCCGACTACGGCACCATGTCTCGTATCCCTCCTCTTTCGGTGTCTGGAGAATACTTTCACTTCCCACAGCACGAAATCACCCAAGGGTTTACAGTCGTCACATGGTGTTTGTCAGATACGGGCCCAGACCATGGTGGATTTTGTTGTATTCCGGGTAGCCATAAGAGCAATTACAGATTGCCCAAGAAAATACACGACGCACCACACGAATCTACCAAAGTAGTTATTCCACACGCACCTGCTGGGTCTCTGGTATTATTTTCC
>JABIFK010000420.1 GCA_018650745.1 Candidatus Latescibacterota bacterium
AAATAGCCAAGGTAGACCTGCGTGACAGAGAAGGGCTCACAGAAGCTGTCAAAGGGGTTGACGCCATCATTCATCTTGGCGTCAAACTGCGTGGTCCTACAAATTTTGAACAACTCGATATCAACACAGCACCCACCCTGACCCTACTCGAAGCAGCGCGACTTCACGCACCCAACCTTACTCGATTTGTCTATGGCAGTTCCGACACACTCTACCCTCACGCGGGATACATGCCAGACCTCATAACCCCAGAAGATATCTTCACTCGCCCAAAAGGCATGTATGCCGTCTCTAAAATCGCAGGCGAAGCGATGGTGCAGAGTTATCATCAACAATACGACATCCCCACAACAAGCCTGACCATTCCTTACACCTTCTGTGGCCGTGAATTTTTAGGCGAACGAACCCACGTCGTTAGCCCACTCATCGAAAGCCACATCAAAGATTTACAAAAACGCAAGACAGACCCCAACATTGAACGAACCCTCTCAGAACTCAAAAAACAGTATGCAGATGGGAAACGTCTCATCATCCCGCATTGCCCAGAAGGGCCAGCATTCAAACGCCATTGGGGTGACGTGCGTGATGTGGTCACTGCAACGGAATGCGCCCTAGATAATGAAAGTGCTATAGGGAAAGCCTTTGTCATTATGAGTCAGCCTTTTTTATTCGACGAAGCGGTCCCCCACCTTTCAAAAATCAGCAACCAAGAATACGTTGATATCGATTTCCCCTTTGCAGAGTTCTACGAATACGACATGTCATATACAACAGAGCACTTGGGTTATGTTGCACACTATGATGGCAAACAAATGCTCGAGGATGCTTGGCGTCACAAACAGGGAGAAGACATCGGCGTCGTAGATGTCGGCCCTGACACACCAACACAAGATTAAAACAGAGCTGGTTAAGCAACGCTATTAAACTTCCTGACCTGTTCTGTTTACGATAAAATTCTGACCGGCGTTCTTCACACCACCTTTTCCCCCCCCAATTACTGATTCTCTGGTATACCGCTTAACCATGTTTTGTTGTGAATAGGTGTGAGTATTTCTAGCACCTCCGCCAACAAGGTATCATCGAATTCTGACAAAGCCCAATCCACATTCTTCCTCAAATTATCAGGGTTTGCCGTGCCCACCAATGTCGTTGCAATGTCTGTATTGGCCAAACCAAATTGCACAGCCAATTTTGCAATATCGACCCCATTCTTACGACAGTGTGCTGCTGCTTTTGCACATGCCTGTTGGATATCTTCTGGTGCCGGATGCCAATCGGGGGGGCCCTGCTCCGTTAACAAACGCATCGATAGAGGCGAAGCGCTGATAATGCCCACCTCTTCTTTTTGTAAATACGGGACCCATTCCGCAAGCGCAGTATCATTTAAAGAATAGTGACAATAAGACAAAATAGTATCCACGTTTGCCCGATCAATCACATACCTAAAAATCTCGAGTGGCAAACCCGTAATGCCAATAAAACCCACTTTACCTTGTTCACGCACTTTCTCAAGCGCGGGCAAGGTTTCATTCACAACTTGGTCGAGTGAACCAAATTCAATATCGTGACATTGAATCACATCAATATAATCGACATTCAAACGCGCCAAGCTTTCATCCACACTTTTTGTCACACGCGCTGCAGAAAAATCAAATTCGGCGTCTCCATATCGTCCCACTTTTGTTGCCAAACAATAAGCATCTCGTGGCAATTCTTTCAAGGCTTTGCCCAAGACAGTTTCGGCCAATGTAAGACCATAATAGGGCGACACATCTATAAAATTGATGCCCAAATCAATCGCGGTATGGACTGTTTTTACCCCAACCGCCTCATCCACATTGCGAAACACACTTCCAAGCGGCGATGCCCCATACCCCAAAATTGACACCTCAAGCCCCGTCTTACCAAGTTTACGGTATACCATCCGTTTCTCCATTCATATAAACCCGAACCAACCATGATCCTATTTCCCTTGATTCTTTTCCCAGGTTTCCTTCAATACCGCGCCTACCCGATTGCCAAACTTCACACTGCTATCATCTTCAGGGTCATAACCAATCACCCTTCGGGCATTGGACAGATCCCAAAACTTATGTGTATTGTCACTGATCCCATAAAAGATTTGAAAGGGCACCCCGTTCTCATCGCGAATATCATCCGCATCAATACTCTTAACCATCAATTGCACCTGATCGCGTGCACTCAAGTATCCTCCCAAACCGCGGTGCATTTCCTCGGGACGGTCTCTTGAAAACGAATCAGCATCATCTTCACGTGGGCTTCCAATACGAAGCTGAATTCCTTCCACAAAGTCCAACCCAGTAATCGCACCTGCAGCAAATGTAAATCCCAACGACTCATAGGCCCCTTTCCCCCAACCATAATAATTGTCCGAACGGGCCTTCATCTCTGGCGTCACATACCCCATTTGCTTGCTCCAAATCAAATGCTCATAAAAATCTGATGCATGATTTGAACTCAACGCCACCACACGCTTCACACCTTCTTCTACACACGTTTGATAAATGTTATACATCATTTGAATGTTCTGCATCTGCATGTCAAAACCGACATCGTCTCCTCGGCTCAGGGGGCGTCCTTGAAACCGAAGATCAGCTTTCCCTGTTGGCTCCTCAGATCTGGCAGTCTGTTGAGGGCTTAATCTCGAAGACCGCGCAGCCCCGCAGTGAACAACCACATCGGCCCCTTTAAAGTGTTCCCGATACACATCTCGGTTCATATCTGTCAGATCTGTAACTTGGACGCCATCAACAACTTCCCCTGCACGATTACGCGTGTGCACATCGAGCAAAACCAAATCATATCGTTCGCGAAATACAGGCAACGCACGCCCTGCCAGAAAACCAGCTGCGCCAATAACCACAACCTTCTTTTTTGCCATATATGCTCTGCCTTATTGTTGAAAAAATAGATTTTAAATTTATTTCCGCACGATCGTTGTGCGAGTACCGAATTTACGTTTTGTCTCCAACTAAGATAGATATTCATTTAAAGCATGTTGAAATTCGGTCAGCGCCGATTCCATTCCATCCAAGAGTTCACTCACATTTTCTGAATTCCCGTCTGTGCCTAAGTCTTCGACATGTTGACTTTGGGCTGCCAATCTGAGCGCGCCTAAATCGCGCGCGCCACTTTTAATGGTATGCGCTTCACGCCCCCAAGATTCATGGTCTTGTGCGTCCAATGCCAATCTTGCTCTCTCTAAACGCTGAGGCACATCTTTGAAAAACAGATCTATTGTATCTTTCAGCGAAAATTCGCCAAACGCTTCCAATGATTTTAAATCTTCTAACGGCCCAGGATCAAACACCACGGGCTCAGCGTTTGAAGGCATACTCATTTCACCTTGTTCTTCAAAATACGCCTTAAATGCATCGCTAGCAGCCTCATATTCTCTTTTTATCACGGCGAATATTTCAGGTGCGTGAACCAGGTCACCCTCTCGCCCATTTTGCTCAAGCAACAAACACACCTCCGCCAATCGAACCACACCCACAGAATTACAACTGCCTTTGAGCGCATGAGCCAGCCGTTCAACTTCCTCGGCATCCTTTCCATGAATGGCAGCTTCCATCTCCACCAAATATTCAACTGTGCTTTCGTGAAATGTATCAATCAGATCTGATACCATAAAACTTTCAGGCGACTCAAGCTCTTTTAACATTGACAAAGTCTCTGCATCCAGTACATCCTCAGCTTCGATCTCTATCCGAGTCGCCACCTCCAACTCATTTTTCTTTAACAAGTCATCCATTCTTGCAAGCGCGTCTGACAGCGTTCGTTTTTTAACAGGTTTGGGCACATAGTCATCCATGCCCGCATCCAGACATGCGTCTCTATCCCCTGCCATAGCGTGCGCAGTCAACCCAATAATTGGAATGTGGTCACCCCGTTGGATTTCATCCGTTCTAATTCTCCCAGTCGCTTCAAAACCACCCATCTCAGGCATCTGCACATCCATCAAAACAATATCAAAATCGCCAGACGCCAAAAGTGCCAACGCTTCAAGGCCATTGTTCGCAACTTCTACCGAATGTCCCATACTGGCGAGCAAACCCATCGCAACCTGTTGATTGACAATATTGTCTTCTGCCAATAAGATCTGAAAAGGCCGAGTTAATTTGATCTCTTCGTCATCCACATCGTTTGATCTTTGCGCTTTGCCCAACGCGTCCAAAATGGCGTCCAATAAATCAGACTGTGTGATGGGTTTACGTAATATGGATAGCACACCCAGATCACGTATCTGATTCAGGTAATCTTGATCATCCAAAGAAGTCAGCATCATAAGGGTATTTTGGGCAATATTGGGGTTAGCACGAATATGTTTTGCCAGCTGTAAACCATCCA
>JABIFK010000207.1 GCA_018650745.1 Candidatus Latescibacterota bacterium
CAAACCAAACCACACCGTCTGCCCCAACTTGCACGGCCAACACATCATCAGATGGCAAACCATCGGCGACCGTATAGGTTTCCCAAAGCAAACCATCGTACTTACTCACACCTTGGTCCGTTGCAAACCAAATGGCATTCCCTTCACTGGCAATGGCACGCACACGAATGCTCACCAACCCATCGCGTTCAGAAAACACCTGCCAACGCCAAGCTTCTAAAACGGGGTCGGGTTGCGCAACCCGAATGGCCGCGCAGATATCGCTCACTCCCAGCACCAACACCAACATCCCAAGTAATCTTCTCATCAATGCGCATCCTCTCTAAATTGATTCTATAGATACAACCGCACATTTAAAATGCAATATGTGTGCCGAAGTCACAATGACGGCCAAAAATACCATAAATATATGTTTTTTAAAGTATTTAGACAATACCCCATATCAACCAACACATAAACAACCGTATCCGATCAGATACACATTGTATCTGATCGGATACACCGCTTCCATCTTGACACAAACCCCATCCGTTTGCATATTTTCTTCCCACAAGGAGCCAATTGTAAAATGCCAATACGTTTTATTCAAATCACAGACCTACATCTGTCTGACCGCACCGATACGTCGACCTATCAGGCCCTACGGTGGGCCATTGGACAGACAAACGACCACAATCCAGATTTTGTGATTGTATCAGGCGACATGACCACCTATGGCACAGCCAAATCTGCCAAGAATACGATTGATGCCTTAAAAGAAATCAAAGCACCCACCTATTTCACACCCGGCAACGCCGAACACAGAAGCCCAGGCAATCCACCCACCTTTGGCCACGGCCAGCCCAAAACAGCACACCAACAAGATGATGTTCTTTTTCTTTTCCCTGACACATCCCAAGGCACAATAAATACGGCTGACCGAAATCGGCTTCAAGATGCCATCCGCACCCATCCCAAAACAGCCATCATCACCCATTACCCCATAGATACCCTAGACGAAAGCAGCCGAAATTGGATTGTTGCATTCATAACCGAACACCAGACCGAGCTTTACGTTGCTGGCCATAAACACATTCACCGAACCCGCCAAATAGGTCCTTGTCATGAATTTGTTACCCGGGGCCTCGATCCCGACAAGGCCAGTGGAAACCTGCCCGGTATCAGCCTGTTCGAGCGCTCTGACGACGGAACCTGGACCGAAGCATTCATCCCTTGGCAATTCAACGTAACCCTCATGCCCTGTGACATTTCAGATCTGCCCTCACCCATCGGTTGGTCCATTCAAGGGGATCCCATTCTTGCCACCCAAGAAACGCGCGCAACAGATCTCAACGTGCATGAAGTTCGCCCCAAAGATCTCACCTTTTCCGTTGCCGCACTGAAGAACGAAATCACGGGTTTGCGCAACAACCGCCCCCTGTACCTCTCTTGGCACCTGCCCAATTTCTCGTGGGACACCGAGTCAAATAAGGTGACGGGCGTAACAGACATGGTCAATCACTTGGCAGTGGCACAAGAAATTGGCGTCAACCACCTTACTGTTCATGTACCTCAAGTGCCTGCACATATTATGTCCAATCAAAGCATCTGGGCGCAATTTGAAGAAACCTACGACACCATCTTCCGACAAGCTGTAGCCAGTGGCATACGCCTTGCAATTGAAAACATTCACAACGACACCGGTGTGCAACCAACAGATCCGACTTGTAAATTTGCTACCGACATCCCCAGTTATCTCAAATGGATCACAGCCCTGAGAACCCGGTTCGCTGACATTCCAAATGCACAAGTCGGCGCGCACTTTGATATCGGGCACGCGCGCAACAATGGCGAATACGGCAACATCCACCCGCTTGCAGACTGGTATGCCCAAATAGGGAATCACATCCTCGGCTATCACATTCACCAAATCCGAACCGATTCAACAACAGGCAAAACAGCCAATCACAAAGAAATGTTCTCGCTCTTCGATCTGCGCATTTCCTACGCAGGATTCCTTCACGCCTGGTCTACACAACAACTGAACCGTGCGCCACTTTTTGTCGAAATTCGAAACGCCGACGAAAGACGGCGCTCCGCAAAGCGCCTACACAATCTCTTTTTGCAACACGCCAGCATCCAAACCTCACAAGACCTCCCACTTTCACTCAGCCCATAAGAAAAGCGCATCGTGTTTACACACCATGCGCTTTTCCCAAAACATTAAGTTGATTTATAATCTCCCACAACACCCGTCTCACACCCATCACTTTTGCTTTTAACCTTTTTATTTTTCACTCCTCCAACGGCCCCAACCGCACCGCATCTCGTTGCATCTCCAAAATCGCCTTACTCGCTTTATACCCCAAGTCAAACGCAATAGCCGTCTCTGTGCCATTCTCGACATCGTCTGTGAGATCATCAAAAAATGTCATCGGCGTATCCGACAAATCAATGACTTCGGGCCCTTTGTCCATCCGTGTCACAATCAACTTGCCGCCTCGTCCACCGTCCGGATCCCCAATGTCAATCGTCTTACGATGCTCAATATATGTATCTGTCGTAATCAACTGCTGCCGAATATCGCCAAATGCCGGTAACCCTTCGGGTGTAAACCAATCTGCTCGAATATATCCCGTCGCGCCCTTCGATCCCATCAAGGTCGCATCCCCAAAGTCTTCGAACTCAGGCTTCTGCGGGTGATGCAGATTGCCCACACGAGAAAATTGAGGAATCGGATCTTGCATCATCCAATAACAAAATTGGGCAATTTGATGCGAGGCAATATCATTCAAAATGCCCCCGTGCAAGGCCCGATCAAACAACCAGTCAGGTCGCCCACCAATGCGCAACGTATGCGGGCCCAATCCCATAAAGTGAACGGGTTCCCCCAAATTCCCCTTCTCCAATTCTTGGCGCACCCATTTCACACCCACGTGTGTCAACATCTCGCCAAAAAAAGCGAACCACTTCAACCCCGTTTCTTCAACCGCCACCTTAATCTCTTCCATCTGTTCCAAGGTCGTCACGCACGGTTTGTCTACAAAAAAATGTTTGCCTGCCCGCAACGCCTGCACGGCCAAAGGTCCCCGGTGTGCATTAATTGAAGCCGAAGCAATCAACTCTACCTCACCATCCTCAAGCACCTGATCGACATGCTCAGCAACGATCACATCAGGATAGCGCTTGACAAATGCCTCGCGCAAGTCGTCTTCTTCTGCAAACAAATGCTTCAGCTTCCACTTACCCGTATCCAACAACCCTTTTACCTGCCCATAAATGTGACCATGATTCAAACCAACCACTGAAAAAACATGTGCCATACCATCCTCCATACATTTGCATAAAACAACTGGCGCTGTCAGTCATAAAGAAAAGCACGCCAAACAAAATGCCAGTATCTGAGCCGAAGCGTTATTTACAACAAGATGTCTCAACTATCAATTTGCAATCACCCGCTGCGTACTCTCCGCCGCTGCCAGCATGGTATCTGGCGTATGAGGTGTCCCATACTCCATAATCGCCCACGCGTCATACCCCACCTCACGGCATGCAGCCATCACGGGTCCAAAGTCTACCTCACCATTGCCAGGCCACGTCGCCCCCTCATCCGTCCGATCTTTAAAATGAATCCGCACAATTCGATCACCCAAAGCTGTAATAAAGTGTGCAGGATGTCCTGAATACGTCACATTGGCGGTATCCAAATAAATGCCCACAGAATCCAATCCCACATCATTCACAAACCCCACGCACTCATACGGCGTCATCAAATTAAATGACAAGCGTGGACACGTCTCTGCCCCCACCCTTACCCCCAAATCTGCCGCAACCCGTCCAATCTGCTGAAATCCCGACACAACCCGTTTCAATGCATCCATCTGTGGATTATCTGCACTGTGCCGCCCCGTCACCACCAATATCGCATCCGTCCCCAAAATCATCGCCGCCTCAATTTGCCGCGTCGCAATCTCTATCGCCCGCTCGTGCACCGCATCATCCGGGCTACAAATCGGATTGTTCCACCCCATAGTAGAAGCCACCGATGAAACCTCCAACCCCGCTTCAACGATTCCCTCATACAGAACTTTCAATTCATCATCTGTCGTATCCATATCAAAATCTTCCGTCCCAATCCAAACCTCCACCCCATCAAACCCCGCCGTCTTCATCGCCTTGCACCGTTCCACCCAAGACAAATCCATCGGTGTCATTCTGTTTCCTGTCGCACATTTCATTCATAACTCCTTTCCATTTTCACCATACCCCGACCAAGCAACTCCCTCCTATGGCCGATTCTTCACATCATCCGAATACCCTGGAATATCATAAAACGGCACCGCCCATCCCGCATCTTGAATCAACAACCCCGCATCTGGGCTGTCCGGCTCTCCAATCGTCTCAAACCCCTTCCAATTGTCCCCATCCAACGGGTCTGTATACCCTTCCCCTTGTAAAAACCCAATCATCTCAGACCGCATCTGTTTCACCTCTTGCGCGTACATCACATTCCTCGCACAATTGCGCGTCTCCCCCGGATCAACCCGATGATCCAACAAATATTCTTTCTGATCTCCCGCCGAATAGATGTATTTCAAATCGCCATCAAAGGCCATATAATTCCCGCGCTGTCCCACTTGCAATTCCCCATAAACTGTTCGCTTCTCTTCCTTCCCCACCAATCCCGCCATATCCACGCCATCCAAATCAGCACCCGCATTCCCCACACCAGCAGCCCCCAGAAATGTCGGCATCACATCAATTAATGACACAGGGGTTTCATCAACCACCCCCGCTGAAAATCGCTCAGGATACCGCGCCAACATCGGCACATTCGCGGCCGCATCCAAAAAACTCCGCTTGCCAAAGCAGTTATAATCCCCCAAAAATTCACCGTGGTCAGAAGACCACACAATTAACGTATTGTCCAATTCGCCTTGTGCTTCCAACGCATCAATCATGCGCCCCACCTGGTAGTCGATAAAGGAAATACACGCCCAATAATATCCCCGCATCACCTGCAACATCCGATCATCCAATCCCGCATCACGATATTTATATCGATTTTGGTTTCGATTAAAATGTGTCCACAAGTCTTCCATCTGATCAGGCCGTTTGGGCAATGGCATTCTTGGCCCTCGATACAACTTATTCCAAGGTGTTGGGGGGGCAAACGGAGGATGTGGATGAATAAAACTCGACCACAAGAAAAACGGCTTAGACGTATCCCTCTGATTCAAAAATTCGACGCTTCGATCCCCGACCCAATTCGTCGGGTGTAACCGTGCAGGCAACTGAGAAATCTGCGGAATGTAATACATCTCTCCGCGTGCCCCCATCGGGTCGTGCACATGCTCAAACCCTTCTTTGTGCAAAGATTCCAAATAGTCATCACCCGCAACCTGTCGCCCAATTTCTTCCTGTATCTCCCGACTGTCAAACCCCCAAAGATCATCCATGGGGTTAAAATGCATCTTACCAACCCCATGAGTATAATAGCCTGCATCAGACAACATACCCATCATCGTTGGACGGTCTTTGGCACATTGAAACCCATTGTCAAAACACCCATTCTTATGCGGATATTGCCCAGTCACCAGAGCGGCACGCGCAGACACACAAACAGGTGACGGCGTATACCCATTTGTAAAATTCACACCTTCTTTACATAGGCGATCCATAACCGGCGTACGGATATAAGGATTGCCCCCTGCATGGATGGTATCGGCGCGTTGTTGATCTGTTAACACAAAAAGAATATTGGGTTGTTTAGACATGCTCGCTCCTTAATGGTGAATACGCTTCAATTTCAAACTCCACATGGCCCCAACGGCAACAAAACCACCAGAGACCACAAAAACACCCTCAAAACTGACCAGATCGGCCATCACCCCACCCAAAGCGGGGAACAAAGCAGCAAACCCCATCACCGTGTTGGTAATGCCAATATAGGTTGGGCGTCGATCTTCTGGTGCAATATCTAAGATATAACTCTTAAACCCAATAAATGTACCCGCAGAAGTGGCACCAATTAGAAAAAAGATGGGATAAAAAAGCCAAGTCATATCATAGCTTTCGAACGTCACAAACGCGAGCACCAAAGCCAAGGTGGGGATCAGTAACAAACAGACAGCCGTGCCCGTAATGACCTGCCGATTTCCGTACCGAGTAGAAATACGCCCCCAAGCAACATTTGAAAGACCAAAACCGATGGTTTGCGTCACGAGAAACAATCCAGCCATACTCTCGGGCACTAAGAAATATTCCCGTGCAAAAACCACATAAAAAGGCAACGAAAATCCAATACCCGATGCCAAAACCTGCACAATTAGAAGCGTTTGAAAATTGGCATCTGCACGCAACAAAATGGGTATTTCTCTGAAGAATTGGCCAACTGAACGTTTGGTTTCGCTGACCTTGCCTTCTGGCTCGCGCATAAAGCTGGTCGCAAAAATACCCAAGCACATAAAACCAGCAGCCAGCGAAAACAAAAGCACATAATTTTGCGGAAAGACAAATGGAGAATCGATACGCAGGACATATTCAACGATCACACCTGCCAAAATGCTCAAAATGCCTGCACCAAAAAAGAACCGAATGGCGTAGAAAATGCCCGTGTGCGAGCGCGGGATAACCTTGCCAACAATGTCGGTAAAAGGCAAACCCGCAATACCCCCAAAAATGGAAGCCACCCCCAAAAAGGCCAAGTAACCAAAAATGACCCACCCCGGATAAGTGGTACCATACAATGCCAGCAGCAAAATGAAACACCAAATCAAAATCATTCTGATCATATTGGCGCGCAAATACACGCCCAACTTCAACGGTTTGCGCTCTAAGTAACTTGCAACGAACAGTTGGGGCAAGTGCCATCCTGCACGATGCAAAGCACTGGCCAATCCCACAATCGTATCAGACGTTGTATATCGTTTAATGAAAACTGGCAAAACGGTGGTGGCGTCCATAAAGGCCATGCCAAACGTAAAAATGACCCCATTCAACAGCCCCACAATAAAATTAAAACGTGCATCTTTGCCTTCTGGCAACAATCCCATAACCCCTCCCTTAATGAGCGCATCATTATATCTCAGTCTATGCCATAAAGCAAGGTAGAAAAATAGGATCTATCATTCTGCCCAACGCAAAACGGGTCATCCTTTACAGAATGACCCGTCGCAAGATAGCTTTATCAATGGATTTTATGTGTCCGCAAACTTATAGCCCTCTGCACCAATTTGTTGCGCCTTTGCTGTGCCTGAAAAGGACAGAGTTGACACAAACAAAATCTGATACTATATCTGAAACGAAACCACACACGAAAGGCATACAGCATGAAAAAAACAATTTACCTCGCAAATCCCTACGGGTTTTCTATACAGCAGAAGCGACACTTACTTCCGGAGTTCGTCAGCATTCTCAAATCCCTCGGTACCGAAGTTTGGGAACCTTTTTCAAGAAATAATCAGATTGATTTATCGAAGGAAGGTTGGGCTTACAAAGTAGGCCAAGCCGACCTACGTGATGTTGTCGAATCAGATGCTACATTTGCGATCGTCAATGGCACCCCACCCGATGAAGGTGTCATGATTGAACTGGGTGCAGCCATTGCTTTGGGCAAAAAAACATTTCTCTTTCGCGACGATTTTCGTCACTGCACAGATTCAGAACATTATCCACTCAATCTCATGGTATTTACAGGTTTGCCCGAAGAGGGCTGGCAAGACTACTATTACACGTCGGTCGATGAAATTGCAAATCCTAGAAAAGCACTCGTAAGATGGCTTGCCAACGATTTGTAATTCCCCCATTTGACAGACCACCAAATCGTGAGTATAATTTCAGCATACCCTCTCTCACTCATCTTTATTGAGGTATTCAAATGGCTATTGCCACCACCATTATGACGGCCGACGAATTGCTCCGGATGCCACATTCGGGGCAAAGGTATGAACTTGTGAGAGGAGAACTGATTTCGATGTCATCTGCAAGTCGCAAACACGGAAGGATTGCCGCCCATATTGTTGCAAAACTGCACAATTTTGTAGAAAACCATGATTTGGGAGAGGTTCACTCTTCGGAAACGGGTTTCACTATCGACACCAATCCAGATACAGTCCGTGCTCCAGATGCAAGCTTTGTAACAAAAGCCCGCATTGATGCCCTTGGCGAGACCGAAGGATTCTTTCCTGGTGCACCAGATTTAGCAGTTGAAGTCATATCGCCCAACGATCTATATTCTCAGGTCGCCGACAAAGCCCTAGCTTGGCTTCGTGCTGGTACAAAAATGGTGATCGTTATTGACCCGAATAAAAAGACAGCGACCATCTACCGAGACCTGGATGACATCGTAATGCTCACAGACAACCAAACCATCGAAGGCAACAGTCTTCTACCAGGCTGGTCACTCTCGCTCAATGACTTGTTTAAATGAGAAAACGGGACAATCTATTCGATTGTCCCGTTTTTTTTATTTTTTTAAGCGCCACCGAATCAGCACGAACGTGCTGATTCTAACGCTTCCTGTTTCATTTTCTCCCGTTCCACACCATCCTGCCACCGTACTTGCATACCATCGCTTAAAGAATCTATCGGGTCAAAGTAAAATAAATGCGCCCCGGGTCGAACAACGGGGCTCGTATAAACAGCCACACCCGTTTCAGGGTTGTAGTGTTCATAGGAGTGTGCATCGCGCTTACCCCCACCACCCAAAGTGTCGACAATGAACGTGGGCGTATTGTATCCCGCCGTCACTCCCCGAACTTGTTTTTCAATATCCAACCCAGCAGCCAACGTGGTTCTTAAATCTTCGACCCCACTGACCAAATCATGGAAGAACACATAATAAGGTTGCACATTCAAATAGCTCAACCGTTTGATCAACATCTGCATCGTGTCCACATCATCATTCACACCGCGCTGCAAAACCGATTGGTTGCGCACGATAATACCGCGCTGTTTTAAACCTTGAATGCCATCCTCCGTAATGCCTGTCAATTCATTTGGATGGTTGAAGTGGGTATGCAAAACAACTTCTTTATTCAATTTCCGACCACGGTCCACAACCCGCGTCAACGCATCTACCCACGCATGGTCCGTCACCAATTTTTGAGGCAATACGGCTGGCCCTTTGGTTGCAAAACGGAACCGACGGATATGATCAATATCCAAAATC
>JABIFK010000206.1 GCA_018650745.1 Candidatus Latescibacterota bacterium
TCTCTGCCGGTGAGTTGTGTGGTTTCTTCGAGTTCTTGAATGACTTTGACTTGAAAGTCTGGATCGTTGGACGGGCGTTCGTCTTGTAGATTCTTTTTGACCATTGTGAGCATCCTTTTTTGAAGTCGTTTGCGCGCGGTGTGCAAGCGGCTTTTGATTGTTTGGGTTGGTAGATTTAAAAATGCACCGATTTCTTTTTGACTGTGTTCGTCAATGTAATACAGGGTGGTGACTTCGCGTTCGGTTTCGGGTAAATTTTGAATGGCGAGGTGCACGCGACTTTTTGTTTCTTGTTCTTCGAGTTGGGCGTGTGGATCTAACTCGGGTGAAACCAAGTTGTAATCCAAAGACACGGTGGGCCATTTCTTTTTGCGTGTGAGTCGGTTGCAGCGCATAAAAACAATGCGTCGAAACCAACCGGCAAATGCGGCGGGTTCACGCAGTTGGTCCAGTTCCAAATAGGCGCGTACAAAGGCTTCTTGGGCGGCATCTTCGGCCAAGTGGAAGTCGCCTAATATGGAATAGGCATATCCAACGGCCATGTTTTGAAACCGATGTACCAAGGTGTTGTAGGCATCTAAGTCTTGGTTCTGGGCCTGAGTGACAATGGATGTTAGTGTGTCCACACGGTCTCCAACAACTGCTGTTTTAGAAGATCTCCTGTCTTAAAGCACCACAATGGTTACAGATGGTTGATGAAATATGCATCCTTTTTTTAGGAAAGTTGAAAAAACACCTAACTTTTTGATTCGATATACCTTATTGGGGTATGTTATGAGAAGAATTTGTTGCATTATCATGTGTAAAAGTCAAAAAAAAGCGCCAGTGATATTTCGCTATCACTGGCGCTTTTTTAATTCGAATATAACGTTACGCGCCAAATCCCTCCACCGAATCTGCAATCTCAATGGCCCGTGCGCGTTCTTCATCCGTAAGGGATGGCACATCCATCGCTCCTGCGTTGCTATCCAATTGTGCTCTGCTTTTTGCGCCTGGAATCACTGCCGTAACACCTTCTGTGTCGAGGACAAATCGCAACGCGGCTTGAACCATTGTGCGATTAGTGCCTTCTGTTAGAAACATTGCGTGGCTTCGCCAATGAGTTCATGCCTCTTTCCAAATGTCTCGAATTGTGTCTAATTTATCATCCCCCAAATATCCGTATCGATTGATCCAAACCCCGTGTGCATCACTGTCTCCTACAATTTGAAAACGACGTGCAAAATCTTTGGTGGGCCCATAACCGTGCATGAGGGCTGTGATTTGTGTTCGATCTTGAACTTCATTGAGTACTTGTTTGATTTTCCTTACCTGTGGTTCGTTGGGAATCGGATGTGCTTCGTGTGGTTCGGGATATCCATAGTCAGACATTTTGGTTGCGGTGATGTCATCTCCAAGATCAAAGAGATTGGCCAATGCGCGGGTGACGAGCATTTCATCTAAACTTGTGTTATGCTCTAAAAGCACAGCCCCCCAAAACTCGACCATCACAGACCAGTGCATGGTGTAGAACTTGGGAGAAATGGCATCGCAATGTTCTGATGCGGCAGAGAAGTCAAAACCCGTAAAGAGGTTGAGCGGCACCATAAAGGCGTTGGCAGAGAGTTCTTTTTCTGGGCCACTTGCTTCGGTGATAATTTCTCGCCAGTCGCGCAAGAGGTCTGTGCTGAGGGCTGCTTTGAGACGCAACCATTCGAGAATGGCTGGATACTGGCGAAGTAGGCGTATTTGAGAGAGTTTGCCGCGGTCAATGTCTGCCCAGTCTGCTAAGTCGGCATTGGTGAGGCCGCCGTGGAGATAGGTGTAGAATGCACCGACTTCTTTTTTGATTTCTTCATACGCAAAACCACGGGATTCTGCCCAAGGTTTGACGTGCATGCCAAAGTCTTGAAAGGCTTCGTCGAGTTTGTAACAAGGGTATTCGGGCCAGTCGGGACGAAAGCCCGTGATGTGGGGATATTTTTCGAGCAGGTCTCGTACATACGCGCGGTTATAACTGCGAATGGCCGGGCTTGCCAAGCTGCCCGTATTGGCCATGCGGTTGTCTGGTATCTCGCCATTGGGCAAGCGTGGTGTGTCGTCTGTCATTAAATTAGAAGGCGTGGCGCCACTGACTTGGAGGTAGACTTTGAGGCCGCGGTCTAAGGCGGCTTTGATAAAGTCGTCTATGATGTGACCATGTGTGATGGTCAGTTCATTGGCTTTGCGTGGGTTATAAGAGGTGTCGCGGTAGAGCCGTTCGTTGGGGTGATAACTGGGGGCGCTTTTGACCCACAATGATTTTTTGCCAAAAAGGGGCCGATCAAATAGACGGGGACTGCTGCCAGCATCAGATGGGGGCTGGAAACTGCCCTGTCCTTCGAGCGCTTCTGTGGTGACTGTGGGATTGGTCGCAACAGCCGTTGCACCCACTTTTTCAAGGTTGTCGAGTACAGCATCTATGCCTTCGCTGATCACAAAGTCTGCCAATACGGTGATGCCTAAAAAACGACTCATAACCCCTCCCAAAATACAAATGCGAATGAATGTGAATACACACAGATGACCGTCATGATAGCATGGAAAACCTGAGTTGCCAAAGTCAAAGATACAGTGGTCTAAATAGTGCTTGAAAAACATTCCCTTGGACGATAGTTTATGACGCGGTCAATTGGTATGTGACGCAAATGTAAAAGGATTTCGTTCATCGGGACATAAACGAATACCCGAATATAAAGCTTTTGGTTATGTGATGATGGGGTGTTGGGAGTTCGCTGAAGTGGACTTGGTGTTTTTTAGCGCAGGATTTTAACCCTGTGTGCTGTTTGGATTGCGAAGGTTTGGTTTAGAGGAGAAAGCATGCGTGCTGTTCGAGATGTAGAAGTGACAACACATTATTTAAAAGATGATGGTATTGTGCCCAATAGTCCATATCCATTGTTGGTCTACCCGGGTGCAATTGATGCCCAAGGCGGTGATCTGGCATCTGCGATTGAAGACGTGTTTGCAAAAAATACATGGGACAGATCGTGGCGGAATGGCATTTATTCATTTCATCATTATCACAGTACGGCACACGAGGTACTTGGTATTGCCAAAGGAAATGCCAAGGTGCATATGGGTGGCCCAAATGGTGTGACCTTTTCGATTGAAGCGGGTGATGTGATGATTATTCCTGCGGGTGTTGGGCATAAGAACTTAGGTGCAAGTGCCGACTTGCTGGTTATTGGCGCGTATCCGCCTGGGCCCAGTTGGGATTTATGTCGTGAAAGTACGTCTGAACATGGGCAAGCATTGATCAATATTCCAAATGTGCCGAATCCATCTGCCGATCCGGTTTATGGTGAGGATGGTCCATTGATGAATTTGTGGAAAAGATAAACAAGTCGCAAGTCTACAGGTCTGCAGGTCAAAATCAGAGTCTATAAGACTTGTGACCTGTGACTGCTTTTTAATAAGGATTTTTTATGCAACCGACAAATGTACTGTATATCATTTCAGATCAACACAACTATCGCCTCATGGGATGTTCTGGACACCCCGTGGTGCAAACGCCGAACTTGGATCGATTGGCCAATCGGGGCACGCGGTTCAACAATGCGTATACCAATTGCCCCATCTGTGTGCCGGTGCGTGCGTCTTTGGCCACGGGGCGTTATGTGCATCAGACGGGCTATTGGGACAATGGCCATCCTTATGATGGGCGCATTCCAAGTTGGCATCAACGGTTGCGTGATCAAGAGTTTCAATCGACGTCGATTGGCAAATTGCATTTTAAAGGGCAAGAAACAGATCATGGATTTAGCCAAGAAGTGGAGCCTTTGAATGTGGTGGATGGGGTGGGAGACTTATTGGGTTGTATCCGAGAAGGCACGCCTTTTCGGGGAAAGCGTTCGGGCATCAGTGATGCCGGGCCGGGTGATTCGACGTATTTGCAATATGACCAACGCAATGCCGACAATGCGGTGAAGTGGTTACAAGAACATGCTCATGATGAAAAACCTTGGGCAACGTTTTTGTCTTTTGTGTGTCCACACCCGCCGTATATTTCGCCACAAGATTGTTTTGATTTGTATGACCCTGCTGCATTGCCTCTGCCACCACAATGGCGACAAGCGGATTGGCCCAATCATCCAGCAATGGACTATTTTCGACGGTTTTTTACGTTTGATCCACAATTTCCCGAGGCCATGGTGCGTCAGATGAATGCCGCTTATTATGGGGTGGTGACGTATTTGGACAGGCAAGTTGGGCGGGTTTTGGATACGTTGGACGAATTGGGTTTGGCAGATAAGACGCGTGTTATTTATACGTCGGATCACGGCGAGCATTTGGGTGGGCGCGGTATTTATGGCAAGTTTACGATGTATGAAGAATCTGCAGGCATTCCAATGTTGGCTGCTGGGCCTGATGTGCCGGTGGGCAAAGTGGTGGATACACCCGTGTCTTTGGTCGATAGCTTTCCGACAATTTTGGACGCAGTGGGTGCGCATCAAACGGATGAAGACCGCAATTTACCCGGTCAATCGTTGTGGGAAATTGCGAATGCGGATGATTATGACCGCACGGTATTGAGTGAATATCACGCGGTGGGCGCAAAGAGTGCGGCTTATATGTTGCGCAACAGGCAATACAAATATGTGTATTATGTGAACGAGCAGCCTCAGTTGTTCGATTTGCAAAACGATCCTGATGAGTGTCACGATTTGGCAGGGCGGGAAGATAACCAGCACGTATTAGAGTATTTTGAGGATGAACTTCGTGCACTGCTCGACCCTGAAGGTGTTGACGCACAATGCAAAGCTTCACAAGCTGCGTTGATTGCATCTCATGGCGGCAAAGAGGGTGTGTTGAACCGAGGGGCATTTGATAATTCGCCGGTGCCAGGTGAAGCACCTGCATTTCGCAAACATGGATCGGGTCATTAAGTTTATGTTATGCCTATAACAACGATCCTATTGGAGATTATGTTAACCCAACCGAACAACACCAGCGCATCTTATCGCTTCCCGCATCGGGTAAGTGCCCAGACACATTAGATGCTGCATGAGGAGAATGGTATGACTTCTGAAGAGAAATTCTTATTCGATTTACAAGGGTATCTGGTTGTCAAAAATGTATTGTCATCCGAAGAAGTTGCGCATTTAAATACCATTCTTGATCGTGAGTTTGGCGATGACTACGACGAGACAGATGTCAAACGCACCAGCCGTGTTTCTCTGTGGGATAAAGCGTGTCAAAATTTATTCGATCATCCCAACATTCTGCCTTACTTGGTTGACCTCATGGGGCCCAAGTTTCGTGCCGATCACGATTATTGCATTTTAATGAAAAAAGGTGCCAAACGTGGCAACTTACATGGTGGCGATACCGAGCATGTCACAGGCCGTGCTGCAGACCATTGGTATAAATATCGCGATGGCGTTATGAGAAATGGGCTGACTGTATTTACCTATAACCTTGCCCCTGCCAAAAAAGGCGATGGTGGGTTTTCCTGTGTGCCCGGTTCTCACAAGAGCAACTTTCCAACCGACCTGCCCAAAGACGTACGCACTTTTGAACGTATTCCCCATTACGTGGTTCAACCTGAAGCCGATGCCGGTGATGTGATCATATTTACCGAAGCACTCATTCATGGCACTATGCCTTGGAATGGCGACCACGAACGCCGTGCCCTACTCTACAAGTTTAGCCCTGGTCATTCTTCTTGGTCACTCAACTATTACAACGTCGATGAATACGAAGGATTAACCGAACAACAAAAACGCATCCTCACGCCCCCGAGTGTAGGAAATCGCCCTGATGTGGTGGAAAGCACCCCCTAACCCCCTAAAGGGGGAATAACGTCAAAAGCCTGAAGAATGCCTACTGGTGGTATAGATCGTTGTGTATCACGAAAGAAATAATACGAGGAAGATCACGGAACCCAACCCCATTAAAATCTTTCCCGAAGGCAATATTAAAACTTGAATACGACTTACTGGGGAAGGGGCCGTTGTGCAGTTGGAGGGATGTGATGGGTCGGATGGGTGGCGCGTGGAACGCGTGGTGGGGTGTGGGAACTGCGCGGGCTGGTGAGGGTGGTTTACGTTTGTAAAAACACTAAAGTACATTAATAGCCCTACGCAGTAGCGGCTTTCTTTGGGCACTTTCTTTACTGTTGAAAGAAAGTGCCTCGCCGAAGGCAAATAAAAGGAAAATACCTATGGAAGCAGTAAAACTCTATATCAATGGGGAATGGTCTTCTTCCTCCACAACTGAAACCACACCAGTGTTCAATCCTTCAGACGGCACCCAAATCGCCGCAACACCCATGTGTGGCGAAGGTGAAGTGACCCAAGCTATAGACGCTGCCGCCAACGCGTTTCCTGCATGGGCAAACACACCTGCTGTAGATCGTGCCCGTATCATGTTCCGCTGGGTACATTTGATGGAAGAAAACTTCGAAGAGCTGTCTCAGTTGGTCACGCGCGAACATGGCAAAACTTTAGAAGAATCACGTGGCGAGATACGCCGAGGCATCGAAGTAGCCGAATTTGCTTGTGGCGCACCAAACTTGCTCTTGGGCGATTCGCTTGAGAACATTGCACGCGATATTGATTGCGACACCATACGCCAACCCATGGGCGTGTCTGTTGCCATCACCCCCTTCAACTTCCCATTTATGGTGCCCATGTGGACCTTGCCTGTGGCTTTGGTGTGTGGCAATACATTTGTACTTAAACCTTCGGAACGTGTGCCTTTAAGTGCTATTCGTATCGGCGAACTTTTGGAAGAAGCGGGTTTGCCACCGGGTGTATTCAATCTTGTACATGGCGGCAAAGAAGCTGTTGATATACTGCTCACACACCCCGAAGTGAAAACGGTGTCTTTTGTCGGCTCAACGCCTGTGGCAAAATACATTTATGAGACAGCGACGGCACATGGCAA
>JABIFK010000349.1 GCA_018650745.1 Candidatus Latescibacterota bacterium
TCACTGCCGCAATTTCCTCCCGAAGCTTGGTCCTCATATCCCGATAGAATCGTACCTGACCGCCGAGTTCTTCCAAACCCTCGTTTTCCGCTGCATACGCCTCTCGCATCACATATTTTGTCATCGATGGCACATCGGTTTCCATACCACTCCCTGATACACTCTCGATGAACTGCACCCATTGCCCCTGCATACTGGCATCCAAGTTTCCTTTCTGCCGCAGTGTCATCCCAATCCGTTTGAGCATATTGAGCTGAGACCGCATCAATGCCATCTCTATTTGTTGCACGGCCTCTGGCGCCATTACAAATGGCAGATTCCCTGCCTCAGAAGCACCACCTTGTTGCCCACCAGATGCCCGTCCAGCAGGCTGAGCCATCTTCTTACGAACCTGTGTCTGTAAATGAGGGGGCAACAAAGCCAAAAACGTATCAATATCCCGTTTCATATCCATCACCTTATCCATCGCCACTTTATCAGACGAAGATCCAGGTGTCATCATTAACAGGTCAATCTCCCCTTTCAGTTTCAAAACCTTATCCATCACCGCTTGTTCCGTAGAAGATACCTGCGCACTTGCAAGAGTAGGTATCCCAAGTGCGACCACACACATCATCGCAAACAAAAAGCGATTATATTGAAAAACACGCATCGCAAGCTCCTTTCGTTAAAAAAATCCAAACCAATCCATTCTCTATCGCACATCAAAATGGTCTTCCATGGGCGGATAAACCCTCTTCGATTGATACCATAACACATTGTAATAGAAATTTGTTTGGCATAAGAACCAAACCCTTCTGTTACCTACAAACCAACCCAAAACCACGCGCACAAGAGGTATAGCATGTTAGCACATGGCTCGAACAGATACAAGCACTATCGCATGGTGTTCACGCGCGTAAGTGGATCCGATTCTTTACCAAAGACCATCGGCAAGGTGGATAAGCGGCAGCAAAAGGCCCGTGCAGAAGAATACCAATATGCTCGGTATAGCGAGCAAGTAACGGAAAGAGGTTTGCGAGGTCAGCATCACATGTGTACAAAATACCAGGGTCGATTTCCTAAAGCTCTGTCAAATGCGATGCGACAATACGAGCAACGTTGGATTCAGGAGGTAAGTTGAGGGTGAACGTGTTGTTCTTATCTTGGAGGGTGAGTCTTATTCTGTTTTTTTCGGCTACAGGGTCGACGTTCCTTAGGGTTTTCAAATCTATCGTAAGCAAACGAAAAGGAGGTATGCCATATCGGATGATCAACTCTGACTGTGTAACGGCTGCATATTGCAGAAACCGGCAATGCGAAATGACCATCGCAGTTGCAAGTGACAAGCTACACAAGGAAAACGGATAGAGCCACGCTTCATAAATGAGGCCAAACACAATGCCAGCGCCAGCCAATCCCAAGTACAAGATATAATCGCGTTTTCCAGAGTTCGTTTTTTCCAATGCCAACACCGACTTGGGCGTGCGCGGCACTTGAAGGTACATATACTGAAACCTTTTATAAATCATCGCCCGCTCATCCCAACCCATCTCAAAATAAATCCACACAATAACAAGCCATTCAAAAGCAACACCAGAAAATGTGACACCGATATACCGAAAATTCTCTGTTAGAAACGTAAGCATAGATCCTAAGAGCATGACACAAACAGCAATCCAAAAGGAAATTTGCAACCACTGGACCGGCATTTTTGCGTTCATACGGACGTGAATCTCCGAGCGGGAGACAGACCGATTTAACGCATAAAGCCAAACCGAGAAAAACAAGATGTAAAAAATGATAGAAACCATGGAAGTGAACCAGTTAGATGTGGGAAGTATGTAAAGTTAAATATATCATTGCCTCCTGCCCACCCTTATTCGCCGTTGTAGTTTTGACAGAAACTGGCAATAAAGCTGTTTATTTGAGTGGCGACACATCTATTGGAGAACAAGGATATTTGGGAGGCACGCAAGGAGAATGCGTGATATAACAGATAAGGAAGAGGAAGCCTTATTGACTCAGAGAAATAAATTGGGTAAGATGCCGTGTAGAAAGAAACGACCACATTATTATTCAAAAAGGCGGGTATTATGAATCAACCTCCAGAAACTGCTATAAGAGTATTCGAGAAAGACCTTCATAGCTTTGTCTCACAAGCAGCACAAAAAGTAGGCTTGCCGCAGGAAAAAGCAGAGCTTCTTGCAAAGCTGCTTGTGACCAACGATTTGAGAGGCGTGTTTAGCCACGGCACCCAGCAGATCGCAACGTATGCAAGGCTGATGCGAGATGGAAAGCTGAACGCCAATCCAAACGTACAGGTCGTAAATGAAACCCCAGTGAGCATCACGATGGATGGTGACGGTGGCCTGGGTTATTTCCCCGCATATGAAGGCACCTTAAAATCCATTGAAAAAGCCAAAGCAGGCGGCGTAGGTCTCATGTCTTCTCGAAACCACGGCCACTTCGGTGCGGCAGGCATCTATTCCAAGCTGACAGCAGAACACGATCTCCTAACCTTTGTCACCTCAGGCGCACAATTAAGCCTATCTGACGGAAAACCGATTTACAATGCCGGAGGCGGATCTCCCATGTCGTTCAGCAGTCCTGGTAGCGACGAAGATCCCCTGATACTCGACTTTGGCGCCATGCACGACCTCTATGGCGGTTCGCCACATCGCGATGAACTTGCCCGACTGGCACCTGGAATGGTTTTTCGGGCTATTGGATTGGGTGCCATTTGTCAGTCATGGGGTGGTTTTTTGGCCGGTGTACCGTTAGAAGAAAAAAGAGCCGTAAAAGAATTCTCAGGCGCAAATCAAGGCGCGCTGGTCATCACCTTCCGCATCGATCTATTTGCCGACCCCACTCAATTTAAACAAGAAATGGATGCGTATACACAACAAGTCAAAACGCTGACACCCTTAGAAGGCTTTAACCAATCTCACCTCCCTGGTGGCCCAGAGGCAGAGCGAGAACGAACCTATCGTGAAGCGGGCATTCCTGTAGGAGCACGCCACCAAGAAAAATTGGAAAACTTGGCCGAAGAGCTTGGCATAGAAGTACCCTGGCATTAAACCTGCGCAGAAAAATTCCCACTTAAATCGTAAAGCAAAATGAATGGTGTATTTGGAAATGAACCGATGGCACAATAAAAACCATCTTCTCCCTTTTTAAAGGGAGACACAGAGGGATTTGTCAGCGATAATTGATTTTTGCATCAGGCTGGCACATCCAATCGTTTTTGCTTTGTTACTTAGTATTACAACAAAAAAGGCCACCCCAAAAGGGTGGCCTTTAAAAATTTAAACACCTCTATTATACTTACAAAAACAAAATTTTATTTATATTTTTTACAGTGAGGGGTCGATTCATTGTCGTTCAATCACAGTGTTGAATTATTGCATTTTAAGAACGGCTCCGCCAATCTAAAATCGCAACAAAGCCTGCAACCACCAGCGCCGTTCCCTGTAAAACAAAACGCAGACTTCCCGAAGGTGTCAAAAAAAGAACCAACGCAGCAACAAGCAAAACCGCACGTTGCCACATCTTCAACGGTGCAAATCCAAACCCTGCAACTGATGCAGCCAGTGGTAAAATGCCCAACAGCGTCATCAATATATTACCAATTGTCGCCAACCAATCGTCAGATAACAAAAGCAACTCGGGGTGCAACACAAACGCGTAAGGCAATGCAAAACCCACCAACGCAAATCGAAATGCCGCCACACCCGTTTGCATAATGCCCGACTTTGCTATCGCGGCAGCTGTATATGCAGCCAATGCAACTGGCGGTGTGACCATAGACATCATTCCAAAATAAAAAATGAACAAATGCGCCGCCAAAGGCACAATGCCCAAATCGTCCAACACCGGTCCCACCAGCGTCGCCATCAACAAATAACACACCGCCGACGGCAATCCCATGCCCAAAATAATGGTCGAAACCATCAACAGCAGCAATGCCAACACCAAATTATTTTGAGCCAACGGCAACAACGTACTCGGCAACTTCGCACCAATCCCCGTCAACGTCACCACACCAATGATAATCCCCACACAAGAAGCCGCTGCAATCAACGATACACCCCCGTGTGCCGCACCTTCCAATGCCTTAATAAAAGACTTTAATCCGACCCGCGTGTGCACACTAAACGCACTACACACCAACACACCTACCAAAGCCACACTCACCGCACGAAACGGCGTATAGCCCAAAAACAGCAACACAATTAACACCACAAAAGCAACCAAGAAAACCAACCCCTGTGCCCGTGGTGGCCGCTCTGCCACCAGTTCATCTTGGTCTGCTGCGCCAATTCGTTTGGCATAAAAATGCACACTCAACAAAATGGCCACATAATACAAAATTGCTGGAATCAACGCCGCCTTTACAATTTCCAAATACGTCACCGCAGGTTCAACGATTTCCAACATCATATAAGCGCCTGCGCCCATAATCGGTGGCACCAGCGCGCCCCCCGAACTTGCCGCCGCTTCAATCCCACCCGCCACCGTGGGTTTAAATCCCGCCGAACGCATCATTGGAATGGTAAACGTACCCGTCGTTGCCGTATTGGCCACCGCACTGCCCGACAACGATCCCATCATCCCCGAGGAGATCACTGCCACCTTTGCCGATCCCCCCGTACTGTTGCGAAACAACCGACGCGCCGTATTCAAAATATATCCCGTCGCACCCGTCTGCTCCAACACCGTGCCAAACAACACGAATAAAAATACGTAGGTGAACATCACCTTCAATGCAATGCCAAACACACCCTGGGAATGCAAAAATGTTTGCGACACAATCCGGTTCCAAGAATACCCTCTATGTGGAAACAACCAATCGGGCATTGCATAGCCATAAGCCGCATACAAAACAAAAACCAACGCAAGCAAAGGCAACGTCAACCCAATCGCACGCCGCGTGGCCTCCAAAACCAAAACCAATCCCACCAGTCCCATAAAATGATCTAGACCATGCTCCATCCCTGCTCGATTTCCCAAAGACACACCGTCTAACCAATATGCTTGAAACATCGGTTCCGTCTGAACAAGCACATACCCAAAACAAAAAAAGACCGCTCCAGCAAAAATAAAATCTACTGCCAGTAACGATCTGTTCTCTTTAATACGGGAATAGATCGGATACTTCAAAAAAACAAGACACAAACCCAACAACGCAAAAATAGCCAACTGCGATTGCGGTGTCAGTTGGGCATAATTAACCTCGACCAAAATAAAACCACTTAACAAAATGGCCAAGACACGAAAGATGAGTTTATTAAAAGGCATAGAATCTCAGTCTAAAGTCAACAGGTCGCAAGCCATAGGTCAAACCAAAGTCTATCCAACGCTTCAGATTCTGACCAGCGACTTGCGACCTGTGACAATCTTTATTTCCAAATCCCAATTTCTTTAAAGTACTTAATCGCACCCGGGTGAAACTGTGTGCCCGTATCTCGAATGATATTCTTCGGATTAATCGCTCTACCAGCCGGATGCATCTTCACCACCTCGGCCCGCTTTTCATACAGCGTCTTCGTAAATTGATACACAACATCTTCACTTAAACTTGCACGCGTAATCAAATGCATCGACCCCACATTCATTCCCTCGAAAGCATCACTCTGCCCCCGATAGGTGTTGGCCTTAACTGTCGCAGGAAAGAAGAAAGGATAGTCCTTAAATAAACTTTCCTTGGCTGCTGAATCAAACGGGATAAAATAAATATCTTGAGACGCACTGGCCTGCGTAATAGACGCTGTAGGAACAGCACCGCCTAAAAATGCTGCCGATGCGGAACCATCTGCCAGCATATCTACCGCACCAGCTTGTGTATTGTGAAGCGGTGTAAAATCATCATAGGTCACACCGTGTGCTTTCAAAATCGGTTTCAAGAAATACTCAAAACCTGCACCCGCGGGACCCACAACTGCACGTTTGCCCTTCAAATCGGCCAACGTCTTCACACCCGAATTTTGAGGTGTGATAAACAAAGCAATATTGGGTGCCAACGTCATCACCGCCTGAACGCCCTGCTTTTGCCCCCACGCGCCTTCACCGCGAACTGCAAAATAGGAAATCGCCGCATTGGCCAATGCAAAGTCCAACTCGCCACTCGCAAGACGTCGAATATTTTCCTGCGTACCCTTTGTTGCTTCCGCCGATACATCCCACGCGGTCTCATTCTCATTCACCACTTGGGCAATTGCACCACCCACCACAAAAA
>JABIFK010000150.1 GCA_018650745.1 Candidatus Latescibacterota bacterium
AATTGGCCAACGAATATGAAGGCCGTGTGAAAGTTGTAAAAGTGGACGTTGACAACGCACAGCAAACAGCACAAGGATTTGGTATTCGTAGCATTCCAACCTTGCTGATCTTTCAAGATGGTAAAGTTGCAGACCAACTCGTAGGTGCCGTTCCCAAAACAGCAATCGAAGACAAGTTAAAAGCCGTTTTGGCCTAAGAAAATATCCAGAAAAAAAGCTGTGGAATGCGTGCATTCCACAGCTTTTTTTTGTATATGGGCTTGTTGTTATTGTGCAACAAATCTTTCAAAATTCACCTTTCTCACAGAGCCTTCACCCAACAGGCCCGACTCATTCACTTCATCAGCGATTTTTTTACGCAAAGGACCGCGCTCCCTCGCTTCATCCATATCGTAAAAGCTGGTCATATTCAATGTGGTACGTATCACTTCAACAAGTTTGGCTGGCGTAACGGGGTCAGCCTCTACCATATCCAAAGTTTCCTGCAAATCGAATTCCAAAGACATCTTTACGTTCAAATATCGAATGGTATGGAAATCTTGGGGATTAACGATCATTTCTGGCACGTCATATAAAACCGGGGCTTCCACAATCACAGGCTCTCTTTTCAATGCTTCGGCCTCTTTGACCGCTTCAGTAGTTTCCTCCTCGCCAAAATACCAGGGCATAATCTGTTCTGTCACGAGAAAATAAGCAACAACGCTCTGTCCTATCAACACCAACACGGCTAGAATAACAAACTGCTTAAGCCAAGCCCCCTTTGGCCCATCGGCCTCCATATCAGCTTCCCCGGGTTCTTCTTCTTGTTCAGATTCTTCTTCCTCTGCCATCTCAAGCCTCTTTATATCAAGATTTTGCCTTGCCTCACAAACCCTGCCCTATTATCTTCTTTCAGTTAAAAAATATTACGACACAACCCATTCCCAGTCAAGCACCTGCTCTTAAAGGAGAAGGCACCCATGGCCATTCACAAAGTCGTTATTCCTGTTGCAGGAATGGGCACCAGTTTATTGCCAGCAACAAAGTCACAACCCAAAGAAATGTTGCCCGTTGGAAGCAAACCCATTGTTCAATATGTGGTCGAAGAAGTTGTAGAACAAGGGCTCAGCAAGATTCTCTTCATCACAGGTAAGAACAAGCACACCATTGAAGATCATTTTGACAGAGACCCAGACTTACAAACTTACCTCACCGAAAGTGACCGCGAAGGGTTACTTGAAGAACTCGATTACGAACAAGAAGGCGTGAACTTCTTTTATACGCGTCAACTCATCCCTGCAGGACGTACCCCCCCTGCAGGCATCGGCGATGCGATCGGGATGGCTCAGGACTTTGTTGCAGATGAACCTTTTGTGGTGGCTTTTGGCGACACCATCATCAAATCGGGAAATCATGCCGGCCTTATCGCCCGTATGATTAAATCACATGAAAAAAGCGGAGCCAGTGCAACCATTGCTGTGGCCGAAGTAACACCAGAGGAAGTCAATCAATATGGCATCGTGAAACCCAAAGCGGGCGAAGACGAAAATGATTTCGAGATTGAAGCCATTGTAGAAAAACCCGCCAGAAACGAAGCGCCAAGTAACTTGTGTGTAGCAGGCCGATATATCTTCAACCCCGAGATTTTTGCAGCCCTAAAAAGAACAAGCCCAGGCTATGGGGGTAAGCTGGAATTGACGGATGCCATCGCAACCCTGATGACAATGGGACACTCCGTGCGCTGCGTCAAACTCCAACCCGAGGAACTGCGGTACGATATTGGCAACATGGAATCATATTTTAAATCTTTTATCGACTTCGCATTATTCGACCAACGTTATGGATATCTCATTCGCCAATATCTACAAAAGCGACTTAGAGAATTCTAATTGTCCGATTGTTGAGAATGAACACGCCAAAACCAAGCGCTATCCCCTATAATTCCATTGAACCCTTTTGCTCTTTGAGTGTCTTTCTTTAAAAAAAATTATGGCCAAAGCCTATCTATCAACAGCCCCCGGTCGGTGTGGCATTATTGGAAACCCGACCGACATGTACGGCGGAAGTGTTATCTCGTGCTCTACCCAAGAACGCGCAGCCGTAATCATAGAACCGTCAGATGTCCTCAGCTTTGAAGTGGCAGGTCAACGGTGTGAAATTCATCACCCCGACGACCTTCAACCCGACGGTGGGTATTTTGATGTGGCAAAAGCCATCGTCCACTTTCTCAATCTTGCCGATGCCAAGTTCTCACTGCGATGGGCGTGTGATGTCCCTTTTGCGGCTGGCCTGTCCAGTTCTTCGGCTATGAGTGTTTCCATTCTCAATGCGATATTCGCCTACTTGAAGCGCGATGAACATCTCTACTTTCGTGCAGAAATGGCCCGCCACATTGAACTCAATTACATGGCCCTATGCGGGTACCAAGATGCTTATATGTGCACGTTTGGTGGGCTCAACTATATGGATTTTAGGGGCAAACAATTCTATCGCGCTTTTGGTGACGAACCTTATGCAACAATTGAACCCATCCATCCTTATGTTTCAGAACATCCCTTTATCTTGGCACACACGGGCATCAAACGAAGTTCAGGAACCGTTCATGTGCCTATCCGCGAGCGTTGGCTAGAAGGCGACCGTGAGGTCACGCGCTGTTATTTGCGAATCGCACACCTTGCAAGAATGGGCAAACGTGCGGTGCTTCAAAATGATTGGGCTCGCCTCGGACAACTGATGATCGAAAATCACGAAATCCAACGCGATTTGGGCGGATCTG
>JABIFK010000203.1 GCA_018650745.1 Candidatus Latescibacterota bacterium
ACTCACCACCATTGTTGAATCACCTTGTCCAGGTTATGCTGCCCAAAGCAGAGATGGATCACTTGCGCCACACACACCACAAGATATTCTCACGGCACAACTTATTTGTCATCAGGAATGTATGGGATATTTAGCAGAAACAGGGGGGCGAATGAAATGGGCGCCTTAAGATTCAAAATCATGAAACCCTGAAGCCCGCAATCCTAAAAGATTGCGCCGGAAAGACAGGCCACACCTTTGCGGGGATGAATCCCCTAAGACCTAAACCCAATAAATTCGAAAATCACTTTTATCAAAATCCAATAATACAATCCAAGCGCTTATATTTAGGCTTAAAGTCCAATAAATAAAAAATATGTTTTCAAAAACATTAATTCATTATAAAAATTTCCTTCCTATAAATCAGGAAGGCGATGATCAATTTAATTCTTTGTGTGTGATTCCCGCACCTTGCTGAGTTTCTTCTCGGTCAGCCAAATACGCCGCGTAATCAAACACGGCCATCACTTGGGTTTGTGTCTCGATTGATCCGGGCCGCTGTGTGCGAATGGCTGCAATCGCAACATCAGGTTCCGCACCTCGATGCACCAAAAAACACGCCAACAGAGTACCCGTGCGACCTTGCCCTGCCAAACAGTGAATGGCCACGGGTTTGTCATTTTGAATCGACGTCTCAACAAAGACAACCACCTCTTCAATATCCAAAATCGACGGCGGCGTCATATCTTGAACTGGCACGTGCAAAATATCCAATCCTGATTCACCAACAACATCCAACGCCTGCTCCGTAAGGCTCACAACAGCGCCAATGCCTGCACGTTTCAACCAAACCAAATCCATTTCCAACGCCGACATCAGCCCCGGCCGTGCCATTCCGGCCAACTCATTTTCGATAATCCAACTGAATCCAACCATCTTTAAGCCTCTGTTTTTTGAGGAGCCGAAATATCGCCTTCAATCCACGCCTCACCACCATCTGACCACACTTCCTTCTTCCAAACGGGCACCGTCTCTTTTAACCGATCAATCGCATAATGACACGCTTCCAAAGATGCTTTTCTATGTGGCGAAGAAATGGCAATCAACACACTGATCTCACGAATCTCCAACTGACCCACCCGGTGCAAAATACCCACACTGTTTATTTCCCACTTGTCCTTCAACTCATCGCCAATCTCTTTCAGCTTCTTCTCGGCCATTTCTTTGTACGCATCATAAACCAAAAATGACGTCCCACGTCCTTTCGTATTGTCCCGCACGGTCCCCGCAAACGTCGTCACCGCACCATCAGAATCGGCCAACACCACTTCGTGCAACGCAGCTGGCTCAATCACCTCATCCTGCACCCGATAAAGATCCATCAAAAACTCCTCTTATTTCTTAAACAATATTTTTTGCAAACAATGATTGGTTTTTCGTTTTTCAAATGTCTATCCACAACCCTACTCGTTAAAGCTCTACCTACGTGCCCACACTAAAGCCGGTGGTGGATATGGGAGGGGTTCCGCGCCCCTCCTCAATTTGTTTCTTCCGTGCCCTTCCGTGATCCGTGATTTAACCACCACTCACCGGCGGAATAAACGCCACTTCGTCACCCTCATTCAACACCGTATCACGCGGCATATATTCTTGATTCACCGATACCATCAAACTCGGTGCCATCTCAATAAATCGCTTATGCGCTGCCGCCAATCCAGCAATCAAATCGGTTACAGTCGCACCGTCCTCAAGTGAAACCACGCGCTCAGCATCACCCACCAAGTCACGAACCGAAGCAAAAAACAAAACTTTAATTTTCATATACACACTCGCTTTAATACGCCAAATTTCACAAAAATCCTGTCCCTAATTCCTGTCAAAAATCTCCTCATCCCAACCGTTCCTTCATCGCATCCAAAAATTCTACCGGTACTTTCACCAGCCCCATTACCGCATCGCCCCGACCATCACCGTGGCAATCTGACCCACCCGTTTTCAACAATCCATTTTGCTCAGCCGCTTGACTATATCTTTTTGTAGTTTTGGCATCGTGTTTGATGTGCATCACTTCCAGTGCGTCTAAACCCACCTTGGCAAATTGTGGAATCAAATCATCTTGTTTATACAAAATAGGATGTGCCAAACTCGCCAAACCACCCGCGGCATGAATCACTTCAATGGCTTCTGCGGGAGTCATAGTGTACTTCGACTGATACGCCGGTTTGCCGTAGCCCAAATATTTGTAGAACGCTTCGTTCGATGAAAACACCGCCCCCTCGTCAACCAACACATCCGCCACGTGAGGGCGACCCACTGCTGCTTCACCTGCTTTTGCCAACACCTGTGCCATTTGAATGTGAACACCCATTTTATTCAATTTTTCTACTATCTTTTCTGCACGTTCAATGCGCGCTTCTTGAAATTTTTTTAAGTACGCTTTAAAATCATCTTGCTCAGTGTCAATAAAATAACCCAAGATGTGAACATCTTTTTTTCCAACTTGTGCACTCAGCTCCACACCCGGCACCACACCAATGCCAACGGCATCACCCGCTGCTGTTGCTTCAGCCACCCCAGCCACCGAGTCGTGGTCCGTCAAACTGATGGTTGAAACCCCCACCGACAAAGCGTGTGCAACAACATCTTTGGGTGCAAAGGACCCATCCGAACGCGTTGAATGCATATGAAGATCAATAAATTTATCCATAGAAACAAACGTCCAACATCATAAGTTAAACATCTCTACCGTATCAAAAATCAGTATAGAGACAAGCCTAACCGATCATCCAAGACGCTTAACGCTCTCTTTCTATATATTTTAAATTTAGCGTTTGATTCTTGCCTTCTTTTTGAAGCTTGCGCAATTGATTACGCAACAAATTTCGCTTAATCACACTAAAATGCTCCAGCACCAAAACCCCATCCAAATGATCCACCTCGTGCTGCAACGCCTTGGCACCCATACCATCCAATTCCATTTCGAATGCTTCACCATCATCACCCAATGCCCGCACACGTACTTGTGCAGGACGCTTCACTTCACCCGAAATACCCGGTAGGCTCAAGCACCCTTCTTCACCCGTAAATTCACCCGCAGACCAAATGATCTCAGGATTGATAAAAACCATCGATTCCGATTCCGGATGATGAGGTCTCACATCCAAAATCAAAATACGCTCCGTCACTCCAACTTGGTTGGCAGCCAACCCAATGCCTTCTGCTTCATACATTGTCTCAAACATGTCCTGAACCAATTTACGCGTCTCGTCCGTCACGTCTTGAAAAGGCGTCGCCTTTTTACGCAACGTAGCACACCCCAATTTTTTAATTTCTAATAATGCCATTTCAATCTCAATCTTGATAAAGGTCCTAATATGTAATTTATATCGTCTAAACCAAAAAAAGATACTTTGATTTCCCTAAATCCCTAATCCCTAAAACCTCACACCCCTTCAATATTCAACAACTGTTTTTTCTGCAACGTCTCATTCAAACTGCCTGTGCGATAGCCTTGCAAATCCAAAGTCACATATTTGTATCCTATATCCTTCAACGCTTGAGACACATCACTGTGCAAATTTGTGACAAAAAACTTTTCCATTTCTTCAGGCGCCACCTCAACACGTGCAATTTCTTCATGATGGCGTACCCGCACTTGAACAAATCCTTTTTCTTTCAAATGCTTTTCAGCCGCATCAATCATTCTCAACGCATCCACCGTCACTTCTGTACCATAAGGAATACGCGACGACAAACACGCCGAAGCAGGCATATCCCAAGTGGGCAAATCCCACGCGCGTGATAATGCTCGCACATCGTCTTTTGTCATGCCCACATCAATCATCGGTGCAAGAATGCCACGTTCCTTAGCAGCAGCCATTCCAGGGCGATAATCACCCACATCATCGGCAATCGCACCATAAAGCAAATAATCATACTTGCCTTCATAATGTTTGATCACTTCATCTAATTTATCCGCCAATGCCGTTTTACAATGAAAACACCGATCTGGGTTGTTCTTCACATATTCAGGGTTTTCCATCTCATGGGTATACACCACTTCCAACCGAATCCCAATCTGATCGGCCAACACCTGTGCTTTATCCAGTTCACCCTCAGCATAACTTGCCGATACCGCCGTCACAGCCAAGGCTTTGTCA
Organism: Candidatus Latescibacterota bacterium; assembly: GCA_018650745.1. GTDB lineage: Bacteria > Latescibacterota > UBA2968 > UBA2968 > UBA2968 > JABIFK01. The sequence goes on from JABIFK010000203.1 coordinate 4,140, forward strand.
CCCAAAATCCGCTGCGCTGTAGCCGCCAAAAACGTGCTGTCTACCCCACCCGAAAAAGCAATCACCACACTGCCCATATTTTCCAATTGCGCATTGAGCCAAACGAGTTTTTCATCTGCCGTCGCGTTATCCAAATCCCTTTCCAACGTTGCCATAATCCGCTCCAAAATTACTCTCTAAAACAGCAATTAGCAAAAGAACCACCCTCACCAAATTTAAACCAACCAGTATAGATTACTGCCGTTAATATCCTTTTGTCTCTGCTTTTCATCCCCTTTAGGGGACCGAGGGGTGCCTTTCTACTTCTTCACCGCTCCAGGCACAATCACTGCATCCACCATCCCGTGCAACAACTTTTTATCTGCCGGACACACCGTGGCTTGCACACCCGACAAAACGGGGGCATCATCAATAATAAAATAATAAGGCTGCAAACGTGCACGGCCTTTAAACGTTTCTATCTGATCGGTCTCAAAATCATAATACGAAGCCGAAAAGGTTGCACCATTGTGAAACACCTGCATCACGTGTGGTGAGTCACCAAATGAATTCAAAGCGTGCGCAATGACATCCACCCAATCGGTCTCAGACATATCATGACCAATGGCCACGCCGCGACTGCCCCATGCTTGCTCCGAAAAACCCGACGGTTTGATCACCAATTGCCGCTTTTTTTGCCCCAAATGACCCAGCTGTTCCCAGCTGGAAAACTGCTGTCCATCAATTTCTAAATTGGGAATCACGGCATGAGAAGGTACGGGTGCCGGATCTAGAATCCATGTTTTGGGAAACGTTTGCTCCAGAAATGCGATGGAATCTTTGGGCAACTGCTGTTGCCAAAATTTCGACAACATCGGATGATGAAACAAACCCATCATCATCTTTTCTTCATGATATGCTTTTACAGGCGGTGTCATTTTAACCAACCCCTTGCGCACAGCATATAAGATTAAATCAATTTTCGGCAAATTGCGCAAATCAAACAATTCAAAAAAACGATAAATCACATCCAACCGACGACGACCCTTTTCACCGTCAACATACAAGCCATCTTCTACAAAGTGCACATCGTCTGGTTCTACAACATATGTTTCAAGACCAACCTCATTTAATCGCTCGCCCATATAAGCCATTTCAGGCCGATATGCCGACGCCTCATCAGAAACAATAATGCCAACAACAGGATCTTCTTTTTCAGCCACCCACCGAATCATACCCGCAAAACCATCTACCATCCCATTGGCCCCCCCCACCACATCATATCCCAACTTGCTGTATCGCTCAGCCAAGCTGGCCGTAAAACCAATACCACCCGGCACCGAATCCAATTCCGATGCAATCATGCCCTGCCGCGTAGGAATCACATCGGGCCGAATAACATAAGGCAGATGGCTTTTAAAACGCCCCATCTGCCCAAATTTAATCGCTTCTTCTGTTTTGCCCTGATCCAAATAACCCGCAACCCAACCAGGTTGTAACCCGCGTAAGCTATGTGAATAAAGCAAATTCAATGCTTTATAAAAAGCATACAAATGCTGCCCCATCGCTTCCAAATGTTGAATCACTGGATCAGGAAGCCACCAAGGTTCAGGAGACACCCGCCAAGAACTATTCGATTTTGCACTGACATCGCGTTGCACTTCGGTATACAATCCACCTTCGGGTGTTAATCCATCTATATAACGCGCACGCTCTGTTGCGCTCATCTCTTCAACAGACTTCTCAACCAAACCGGCACTCATAAAATATCCTTTAAAATCAATTCCAGCCAAGAGCAATCACACCCCAAAAATGTTAAGCAGATCGCTCCAGCTTTTTCCTTCTCACGAATTTTCTTTCCCTAAAATACAAAGAACAGGGACACATGCAAGATGTGATTCCCTGTTCAAATCAAAGAAATATCCTATTAAATTTCACATATGATTATGTCTCAGTAAAAAGCATAGGGACCGATAGGTTTAATTTTTGCCTTTTAACTTTTTACTTTTGCCTTGATTATCAATCGCGCTTTGAGCGCAAATATTCACCAATCAATGCACGATCTGCTTCCGAAAGCCCCGGAAAACCACCTTGAGCAGGTTGCGTCGCAGCCGGAACCTCAGTCGCAGGTTTCGGTGCTGGAGCTGGCGGCGGTGTTGGTGCTGGGGCAGAAGGAGCCTCCGCCTGAACAGGAGGCGCGGGTGACGATTCTGGGGAAGCTTCTGGGCGTCTTGTAGGTGCTTGTGACGCCACTTGAGCTGCTTTTTCACGTGCTTCAAGATGTTTTCGAATCAAATCCATACTGAAGCCATCAGACGCACCATTACCATCAGACGCAC
>JABIFK010000371.1 GCA_018650745.1 Candidatus Latescibacterota bacterium
ATTATGCGATGGTGACAACGACGGGGCCGGCTACATTGACACCTGTGTTTGAGCGGCGGCGATATGTAAGACCCTTTATGCAGAGTGTTACAATGCAGGTATCCGATGATTCATTGCGTGAAGGAGATACGGTGACCGTGACGTTGGGGGCTGGTGATGGCGGAAGCCGTGTGCAAACATTTTGTGAAGATGAATTTGTTTTTCAAGTGGCGGTTGATTGGTGCGGCACGGGATTGTTTGAAGAGGTGCCGTCGCCGAGTTTGTCTCTTGTGAGTGGTGCCCCACATCGGTTGGTGATGTTGGGGCCTTCTGAAACCACGCGCAAGGAGATGACGTGGGTGGGCGTTAAATGTGAAGACATATGGGGCAATCCTTGTGCGGGATATGAAGGCGAAGTTTGGTTGGATGGGCATGGTGTGGACGGTTTGCCAGATCGGTATCGTTTTGTGGCTGAAGATTGTGGCGTGAAAAGATTTGAGGGACTCAGACCGATGCGGGAAGGTGTGTTTCGTATTTCGGCTATTGACAAAGAAAATGATATGAGTGCCGAGAGTAATGCATTGGTGTGTGTGGCTGCTCGGCGAGAGATGCAGCCGTTCTGGGGCGATTTGCACGGGCAAAGTGCAGAGACGATAGGTACAAATACAGTTGCTTCTTATTTCAGGTTTGCAAAAGATGCAGCACTGTTGGATTTTGCGGGACATCAGGGCAATGATTTTCAAATTACAAAAGAGATTTGGACAGAGATAAAAAAGCAGATTAACGCCATTAACGAAGATGGCCGATTCACGGCGTTGGTGGGGTATGAATGGTCGGGCAATACTCCAGTAGGTGGTGACCATAATGTGTATTATCCCGGAGATGATGGCGAAATTTTTCGGTCAAGCCATGTCTTGATTGATGATAAGTCGGATGTGGGTACAGATTGCAAGCATATTACAGATTTGTATGCGCGCTTGAAGGGACAAGATGCGATGCTGGTGCCTCATGTGGGCGGGCGTTATGCAAACTTAACGTGGCACGATGCGGATTTGGAATGTGTGATGGAAGTGTGTTCGGCTTGGGGGGAGTTTGAGTGGTTTCTATTTGATGCGCTTGAAAAGGGATATAAAATTGGTTTCACGGCAGGCAGCGACGATCACAAAGGACGGCCCGGTGCGTCACATCCGGGAAGCGGTGCGTTTGGCATTTATGGGGGCTATGCGTGTTTGTATGCCAAGGAATTGACACGCGAAGGTATTTGGGAGGCCTTGAAAGCGCGGCGGTGTTATGGCACCAATGGACGACGTATTTTGGTGGATTTTCATGTGAATGGTCAACCGATGGGGTCTGACATTGAGGTGGATGAACCTCCGGTGATGGGGTGTGTGGTGTGTGGCACTGCGCCAGTTGAAAAGGTGGATGTTTTTAAGGGCAAAGAGATCGTATTTACGTATCCTCAAGAAATCCCACGGGAAGAAAACCGAGTTCGCATTGCGTGGTCTGGGCAACGCATTTTGGCACGCAATCGGTTGGCGCGTTGGGATGGTGGCGTGACGATCAATGGGGGGCGAATTTTAGGTGCAGAAGGGTTTGCATTTGATTCGGCATCTGAAGGAATACAATCCTCAACGGAGACAGAGGTGACGTGGACGTCGGTGACAACGGGGGATGCGGATGGTGTTATTTTGACATTGGATGAGTCACCTACGGCTGTTTTGGATTTTGATACGCCTATTCTGTCGAAGTCTGTCTCATTGAAAGAGATAAAAGATGGGCCCGTGGTGATTGATGCGGGGGGCGTGGATATGCAGGTGGTGTTTGAAATGATGCCATCGGGCATTGGCACAGATGTGGCTTTTCAGTTTCAGGATGAAAATTTAGATGCAGGCTGTCATCCGTATTGGGTGCGTGTGACGCAAGTAGATGGGGGGAAAGCTTGGGTGAGCCCGGTTTATGTAAGTAAAAAGGCACCTACCCCCAGCCCCTTCCTGAAGGAAGGGGAGTAAGATCAAAGGCAAGAGGCAAGAGGCAAGAGGCAAGGGACAAGGGACAAGAGGCAAGAGGCAAGAGGCAAGAGGCAAGAGACAAAAGTAAAAACAAGTGGATGTTTGGCTCAATGGGAAGCTCTTGTTTCTGATGAATCCGCTCTCTGTTGTTGTGCAATGGATATTCGTTCAAATGGGGATGATATATATGTCTGAGTTTAAGATCAATCGTACAAAAGAAAAATGGGGATTGTGGCCGGTGTGGAAGGTGGCACTGCAAGTGGGCGAGGATGACAATGCGAGTCGGTTGTGGATTGTTGAAAAGACGATGCGTATTGGGTCTGCGAGAGTACGTTTTGGGGGCATTGCTGGTGTGGGGACGAAGAAAGAACACCGTATGAAGGGATATGCCAGTGTGGTGTTGGACGCGTCTACTGAACTCATGCAAGAACGTGGGTATGATATGGGGATGCTTTTTGGCATTCGGAACTTTTACCATCGCTTTGGTTATGGCGTAGCGTTTCCCATTCCACGCTTGTTTGTGCAGACGGAGAATTTGCTGCGTGCTAAGTGTGTATTAAAAGCTCGTGCGATGAAAAAAACGGATGGTGCTGCCATTCCAAATATTCTTGCCAATTTGTGTGTAGATGTTACCAAGAATATCAACTTTGACATTGCTTGCAAGCCCCATATTAACTTCCGTTGCTGTGAGAGGTGTATCGGGCAAGATGAAGGGAACGAGCAAATTATTCGCTGTGCCTCCTCCTGCAACAATGGTCACGGTGCCATCTGTGCTGAGTTTGTTAATGGTAATCTTGCGTGTATCTACGAAATAAATATTTCCGTCTTTATCAACATCAATCTGATCTGTTGAGGATTCTTCTGGTGCTGTATAGATTGTTGATACCGTGTAGGTTGGTACTGTTTGCGCAAATGCAGCGGTTGTGCTCAATAAGATGAACAGGGCAATAAAATGTGTTAGCTTGTATCGGTTGAACATATATCCTCCTACAAGGCTATGTTATAAGTTATTTTGGACTTTAAACATAATGAAACTTTAAAAAGGCTGTGTCAAGGTCAAAAAAGCGTTCGGGACAAAACAAATCCCGAACGCTTTTTTAAACAGTGAAGATTTGAGACAGGTGTTATTCAGATTTTAGGTCGAAAACTTGGATCTCTTTTTTCTTTTTGGTATTGATGAGGAATCCACCAATTTCATCAATGATGTAGTCGGCTTTTTTGTCTTCGAGCTGAGCGTCGCGATCGGCTTCGCCGGTTTTGAGGCTCACACCGACAACGGTGGGTTTGCCGTCTTTATTGGTTAGGGTATAGTTATAACTGCCCGAAGCAGCAGCGGCGGTAAATCGGATGCCCAACTTAGGCATGAGGCTGGTATACCTTTGTGTGCGCCCTGTTCGGTTTGCTGTAGCTTGTGCATTTGCGGCAGCCATTGCGCTAACGGCTACGAGTGCAAATTTCATAAATCGGCTTTGACCAGGAGCCTTAAAAGTTTGTGACCATTTTTCTTCACCGGTCATTAGGTCAAATGCCTTGGTGGACTGAGTCATTGTCAGGCAAATCACCTCACCTTGTTTGACAACTCCTTTAGGGCTGTCGATTTTGTCAAGTTTGCCCAAATCCACTGCAAATTTGTAGTCTAAGGCGTTGGTGTCATAACACCGAAAGCTCTTGGATGTGCCAAAATAAACCAAGTTGTCTTCGATGTGGAACGGTGTGGTCATCTTAATTTTTTTGCTGTCCTTTTTGAAGTCATTAAGGAATTTTCCAGAGTTTTTGTCGATGACCAAAATACCACTGTTTTTACTTCCTTTCATCTCTCCCTTTTTATTGGGAAAGGTGCCGCCAACTTGTGCGACAATTTTGTCACCCACGATTTCCATATAAGGAATGGCGTCTTTAAATTTTTCCGATTCCCACTTGGTAGCACCTGAACTGAGATCAATTGCAACAATTGTTTCTTTGGCTACGATATAGGCGGTATTATCATCAAAGGTTTCAGATTTGGTGCCTTTGTCCCCATCGCGTTTGAATTCTGATCCACCTAAGAATTTTCCATCTACAGCACTAAAAATGTGTGCTCCTGCACCCGTGAGTACGATTTTGTCACCAATGAGCAGGGGAGCACTGTGCTTGTAGGTGATTTTTGCTTTGCGTTCTTTGGGCACAAATGCGAGCCATTTGGCTTTGCCCGTTTTTTGTTCAACGGCAACAATGGCACCATCATCAAAGTTTTTTGGCTTGTAGTTGACCATCTCTCTTTTGAGCAAAGGATTCCAAATGGTTTTACCAATGCCCACAGAAATAGCGGGTGAATTCAGCAAAAACTGGTCGCGTTCTGCATCGGCCACAACATTGCTAATGGGTACGGGCCAGCCACTGGGTGCCACTACGGCAACTTCTTCGGCTTTGGGCGTTTTGCCCAAGAGTGCGGCAACTTGGTCTTTGAGTTGCGGGAGCGGGTCGCCTGTGTCCCATTCCCATACCAATTCACCGGTCACTACGTTGATGCACCGTACGGAGGGTTGCCAGTCTGTAAAACCTTCTTTGTGAACATAAACCATATTCAGTGACCCCGGTTGTGGCGTGACCATGTCGGGATCGTAGTTTTTCATCATTTTTTCAAGATGCCATTTTTGTTCGCCCGACTCTGGGTCAAAAGCATAGATTTCATCTTTTGTGCCCACAACGATGATGCCCGTGTCATGAACAACTTTAAATCGAATGTCTGAGTCCAGCTTTTTTTCCCAGAGCATTTTTCCCGCTAAGGCTTGCCCCGAAAGCATCAAGCAGATGGCAAGTGTCCATAAAACTGATTTGCGCATACTGTCCCTCCAAATGGTGTTGTGTGGCGAGTTTCTATAAAATGCTTCTCTATTGATTCTCGCCGTGTGGCGATTGGTTAAGAGATTACGCAAATCCCCCCCCGAGGGCCGCGTTTAATTTGGCTTATATAATGAAGCCTGAAAATGGGAGCGTCAAGATAAAAGTGCCCCAAAAATAAATTTGGGGCACTTTTATTGGCTATTTTAGAAGGATATTCTGTTACCGTCAACTGTGACGCTGCCCTTTACGGTAGGAATGCCGTTGCTGAGGCTGACATCAATGTCCATACTCAATGTACCTTTGTATTTGCCTGCAAAGGCCAAGTCACCTTTTTGTTTGAAGCTGAAAGAAAGGGACCCAAGAGAAGCTGTGGGATTGTTGGGATCAATGGTGCCAATGCTGGAGACAATTTCCATATTCACGGGGCCACCAATAAAGAGTTGGCCGTCATCGGAGAAATCATTGAACTCTACATCTGCTTTAAGGGTTTGCCCGCTGCTGCTCACGTCAAAGTCACCGCTTTTGATGGTTACTGAACCCGATGCCAATCCATTGATGGTTTGGTTGCTGACCGATTTTGTTGCAACGGCTTGTTTGGCTGCCGCAGCGGCCAAGATACGACCCATTGCACCATTTAGGGCTGCCGAAGCTTCAACCATTGCTTGTTGTGCATTGGATGATGTGATGGGCGTATTTGCACCGGGCTGATCTGAAACCGTTGCCGAACCCGAACCCGTGCTGTTGCTGTCACCGCAACCGATCAACAAGCCCACAATGGCCAATGCAGATACCCAATTGTTCAGTTTGAAACGCATGTACTACCTCCTAAATAATGTGTGTTTTGTGACGTCTTAATGGTGATGCGGTCTGAGGCAGGGGACTCCCCCGCACCGCCTGTCCATATAGAGATATGGGCGTGTAGAAATAAATCATTGCAAAAAAGCTGCCAAAAACGAGGAGTTGTACAAGTTATTGATTTATATTGCTTTTGGTGTATTGGTCGGCCGATGGATTAGGAAGGGGTCACTGTGGTGGTGGCGTATTTCAGCACTGAGTGTGTGAAATCTTACACTTGGCATTTTGTGTTGTTTTGCACAGATTGACAATTGTCAGCATAGACGCTATATTGTGCTCTTGCTTGTAGTTATCGTGTTGTGGTTATTTTTATGGATCTGTGCGTATTTTTTTGCATGATTTGATTTAGTATATTGGAATATGGGAGGCCAACAGCGTGAAAGCCGGTCAAATTGTCGCACCCAGACTGATCAAAGTGATTGATGTTGATGAGCCGCAGATTTCTGAGCCTGGACATGTGAAAATTCAGATGGAACGGGCGTGTTTGTGTGGATCTGATATGCCTTTTTGGAATTATGACCACAATGCTATTGTTGAAGAAGGGTTGCGCAATCCTGCTTTACAGCGTCTTCCTTTTATAGATTACAATGAGGGCGACCCGTATCCTATGCGGGTGGGCCAGTCTATACACGAATGTTTGGGCACCGTTGTCGAATCGTCTTCCGACCGTTTTAAAGAAGGCGATTTTGTTTTGGCATTGCCCGAGGTGCATACAGGTTTGTGCGAATATATGTGTGCGCCAGAAGAGAGAACGATTCATTTGCCACGCGAAGGGGTGCCCAGCGAGCAAATTTTGATGACACAGCCTTTGGGCACTGTGATTTGGGCCGTGCAAAAGCTGGGCAATATTATAGATCAAGATGCGGTAGTGGTGGGGCAAGGCCCAATGGGCTTGATGTTTACGCATATGTTGTCCAATTTGGGGTGTCGCAATGTGATAGCCCTCGATAAGTTAGATTATCGTTTGGAGGCGGCCAAAAAGATGCGGGCCACACACACAATCAATGTCGATCAAGAAGATGCCGAAGCCGCTGTACGTGAGATTACGGGTGGCAAAATGGCCGATTTGGTTGTGGAGGCTGTTGGGCATCAAACCGAAACTATTAATGGTTGTATGAAATTGATCCGACGGATGGGCACGTTGTTGTGTTTTGGGGTGCCAGATGATGTGCAATATCCATTTGATTATGGCAGTTTTTTTCGTTCAAATTTGTCTATGATTGCTTCGGTGGGCCCCGATGTGATTCCGAATTTTTCATTGGCCCGCGATATGATTTCACAGGGGCGTATCAATATGGAACCCCTTGTGACCCATGTTTTGCCTTTTGAAGAGATCCAACGCGGTTATGAGCTTTTTGTCGATCGTTTGGATGGTGCGATTAAGGTTGTGATTGATTACGATTCGTTGCGCAAGTAAGTGCAGGAAGGGGGTAGTATCTGTGGCAGCAACTTTTGAATTTGGGGCGGTGGTTGGGCAGCCAGAAGCAGATTCAGCAGCCGTAAGTGTTTTAAAAAAAGGTGGCAATGCCGTTGATGCGGCTGTTACTGCCGCATTGTTGTCTGGTGTTGTGGCACCGCAGTCTTCTGGGATTGGTGGTTTTGGTGGTTTTATGACGGTGTGCATTG
>JABIFK010000202.1 GCA_018650745.1 Candidatus Latescibacterota bacterium
GATCGCGCACCAATTCCATCCCCAACATCAAGCCCTTACCACGCACATCACCAATGAGCGTGTGTTTGCTCATCAATCGTTGCATACCCTCAATACAATGCCCACCAACAGCACGCGCGTTGGCCTGCAACCCGTCCTCCTCAATCACATCCATAACAGCCAACCCTTGTGCCATACTTACAGGATTGCCTCCAAATGTATTAAAATGAAGGCGCTGAGTCAGGGTCTCTGCAATCTCACGTCGCGTGGTTACCGCCGCAATCGGTATCCCATTACCCAAACCCTTTGCCATCGTCACAATATCGGGCATCACATCGAAGTTCTGAAACCCCCAGAAGTGATCACCTGTGCGGCCAAACCCCGTTTGAACCTCATCGGCAATACACACACCACCATATTGACGCGTTGTTTCATACACCCCTTGAAAATAGGCAGGCTCCCCACTGGTCACCCCACCAACCCCTTGAATGGGTTCAGCAATAAATGCCGCAACCTGCCCAGACGTCCCTAAACGAATCGCGTCTTCAACATCTCGCGGACGGGCATTGGTGTTGCGATAAGGATCAGGATTTTTCACATGATGCACACCTTGTCCTTGCGGCAAAGGAAATTTCCAAGTATGATGTGACGTCAATCCCATCGCACTGGGGCTTCCGCCATGATATGCATTTTGCAGCGCAATCACATCATAATTCCCCGTATACAAACGAGCCATCGTAATCGCCAAGTCATTGGCCTCGCTGCCACTGTTCACAAAATAAGTCACATCCAAATCACCCGGCATTTTATTTGCCAAACGCTTTGCCAATTCTCCCATCCCAGGGTGCAAATAAATGGTCGTTGCATGTTGTAGTTTGGCCAACTGGGCCTGGGTGCGTGCCAATATCTTCGGATGGCAATGCCCACAAGAAACCGTCACGATACCTGCAAACAAGTCTAAATACCGTCGCCCAGTCTCATCATATAAATACTGCATATGCCCATCCACAATCATGAGCGGTTCTTTATAATATGTAAACACCGTTGGGTTGCAATATTGTTGCCGGGTCGCCAACACCTCTTCTCGTGAAGGCCCCTCATAAATCGGTGGCTGATAATCACACCCAGGCATATCTCTCATCAAAAGCTCCTATCTCAATCTGTTCCATTTTCACAACTTCATCACGTACCAGAATATGGATCACACGTCCAACAAAGATAGTGTACGTGTGATCCATATCTGAAGCAACAAAGAAAAAACCAGAGCAATCAATCACTCTGGTTTTTTCTTTGTTTTAATTTGTACAACTACACGCGGCAAGTTCTTGCCTTTCCATCTCAAGTCATTCCTCTATTTTATCTGTTTTTTTGCGCCGTTGACTTTGGGCTGTGAAAAGCGAGGTTCCGTGCCTTTCCTCAATTTCCTTCTTCCGTGTTCTTCCGTGATCTGCAGTTAGAAGGTAATTGTCAATGTCTCAGTACTTTTATCAAAAGAAGCCTCAAATCTTTGCAGTGGCGCCGTTGCAGGGCCATTTACCACATCCCCAGTGGAGCGGTCAAAGACCGAATCGTGACACTCGCACCAAATGTTTGGATCGCCATCGCCGGGCAAATTGACCTCACAGGCTTGGTGCGTGCAAATAGAGCTCAGCACCAAAAAATCATCATCATCCATTCGAATAATTAAAACCGGAAAACCACCATTTTGACCATCAAATGCTTGCTTAACTGCGCCACCAATTGTTGACAACTCAGATGTTTGCGACACATCATAACGCACAGCGATATTAGACGATTTCAACACATCGGTTTCACAAGCCGCCAAGGCACTTACACATACACATCCACCAACCAATTTTAAGGCTTGGGTCAAAAATTCGCGGCGTTCTTCAAGCATAACAATCTGTTTCATGCATCACTCCTTTGCCGCATCGGATACCGTCGAACCAAAAAAGTTCGCATCCAACTCAATCTCAGTACCCACACGGCTGCCCACCATGCCCCGGTTACCAGAAATGTCAAAATCTTTCAACGCTATTTGAAACTTTCCTTTTATCACAAAAAAATCACCAGATGCACGCTTCTTGGTTTTCTCAGATGCCAACAAATAAGTCATCTCTACCGGGATACTGATTTCTTTTATAATACCGTGCAATGTAAACTGACCCATCGCAGTTGCCTTAATATCTGCCTTTGCCTCTTGAGCCTTTACAGACACATCTTTCAGTTCTTTTACTTCAAAGATAATTTTAGAAAACTGTTCTGCATCCAACCAATCTTTGCTGTGCAAATGCTCGTCGCGCTTTTTAATACCCGTTTCCATACTCGCCACACCCACCTCAATACGCGCCGTCATCTCTTCTAAGTTTGCCGGATCAAATGTGAGATCACCTACAATATCCGATGCCGTGCCATGAATATTTTCCATAGGCGCTTCACTCACAAACTTAATCTGACTCTTGCCCACCTTATTGTTCAACCGAATCTTCTGCACACCTTCTACGGCCAATCCCAAAGGTGTTTCAGCCAGTATAGGCGAAACACCCAAGAAACCCAGTGCGATAACAATCATAAAACGTTGTAACATAAAGCCCCCTTTATGCCCAAAGGCAAATCTTAACTCGCTTTATTTAGCCTGCCTACTCCGGTATAAACCAAAAACACCAACACCTATTAAAACACCCATTACAGGCCCCCCAACATCTAAACCCAACCAAAATCCGTCTTCCCACTCCGTGCTTTCCGTACCAAACATTTCATCAACCACAACCACTTGTTGTTTGTCTTTCGAAAACACCTGTGCCCCATCAGCTATCCATTTTGCCCCCACCGCAACAACCAAAACAAAAGCAATGATACTGATGGCTTTCCACATAAACAACTCCTCCAGAAGTGATCTTCAATACCTGTCAGATTGTCTTACACGCCACAAACTTCACAGCTTTGCGTTTTTAATAAAATACATGTAACTGAACAGCATAGCGCCCCGAACGAAATGTTTCGGTATCTAACAACCGATACTCAGGTCGAACTTCAACTTGTGGTGTCAAAAATATCTGGCCACCAAACACGGCTTGTCGTGTTGTAAGCTCTATATTTGCAGACCCCGTTCTTTCGTGTGTGACAGCCCCATGTTCGCCACGCGCATACAAAATCAAACCCGGCTTCGGCTGTATCGACACATCCACACTCATCGTGCGTGTGGTACGCAAATTTTCTTTATCAGAAAACGCCACCTCGGCCATCACGGCCACCCGATCTTGTCGCCCCAAACCACCAAACAAATTGGACAACTGAAAGTCATCATTTTTTAATAACGACCCACCCACATAAAAGTTCATTTTTTGAGGTACCAATCGCGGCCAGAAAACCACGCGCCCCAAATAAGAAGGTTTGTCACGGTCTTGAATCAAAGACACCGGAAGCCCAACCGTTGGGATATCATTTTCGGCCAAAGCACGCGCACC
>JABIFK010000469.1 GCA_018650745.1 Candidatus Latescibacterota bacterium
GAGAATGAGTCGCCCGAAACGTGGATAAATTTTTCGCCCGAAGAAGTACCGCAACCGGGCAATACATTGATCTCCTGGCATGGATTGGATGCTTGGAAGGCAACTCCGAGTACCGAATTGTTGTATTCTTCTCGACTTGATGGGCAGGAGTGGTCGCCTTTTTCTTCTGATATCAAAAAACCCTTTTTTACTTTGTCGCCGGGGCAACATACACTAGAAGTACGTGCCAGAGATCACAACTTTAATGTTGATCCCACACCGGCCAGCGTAACGTTTACCGTTTTGCCCCCGTTTTGGCAGACACCTATTTTTATTTTCCCATCTTTGTTTACTCTTCTGGTTGTTGGATTTCTGATATCGCGTGTTATTTTTGCCAAGCGAGAGCTAGAAGTATCGAACACCTTGCTCACACAACGTTCAGAAGCGCTTCAATCGGAAATCGTTGAACGCACCCAAGCACAAGCAGCGATGTTGCAAGCACAAAGCAATTTGGAACAATTGGTGCAACAACTGAAAGCATCTTTAGAGGTCAATCAGGCGGTGCAAAATATTGAACGTGCCGCCGATTTGGAACAGGTTGTAAAGGTTATGCACGATCAATTTAAGTTGTTAGACTTGGATTTTGCGTCTTTGGCCTTTCAACGGATCGTTGATCATGAAGCTCAGTCTTTTGATGTGCACCAAATCCGTCCCGATGGTGATTACCGAACACGTATCCGTTCTATTCCTCAAACGTATAAAGAATGGTCTACGCAAGAAGTTTTGTATCGCCGTGATTTGCATGATCCAGCGTTTCGGCAGGGCTTGGAAGAGGGTTACAAAGCACATCAGGCTTTTGGTATTGAAGTGAGAAGTGTTTTACATATACCCAATCGGCATGGGTTACTCACCTTGCGCAGTGCAACGCCAAATGCTTTTTCCGATGAAGACATCACCTTCTTGGGGTATATGTCAGAGGTTGTGAGCATTGGTATTTCGCGTGTTTCTGACATCGAAAACTTAGAAGCTGAAATTATTGAGCGGCGGCAAGCAGAAGAGCGTTTGCATCAAGCTCAAGATGAATTGCAACAGGTGGTAGAACAGCAGGGTACTTCATTGCTGATCAGCCGGGCAGTACAGAATATGCGACAACCGTCTGATTTGGCCAACGTGGGGCATTTTTCTTTATCTCAATTACAAGAATTGGGTGTCAATATACAAAGCTTGGCCATTCATCGTGTGGTTCGTCCAGACAAAAATGAGGTTGAAACCTATCGGGTTCTCGAAGATGGGACCGTTTCGACTTTAAGCGCTCGCCGATCTTCTCAGTTGACCAGCTGTTGGCGCGAAGGTGAGATTTGTCACGAAAATAACTTGGCGAGTTGGGATGCTGATCTGTTGGCAGAATTTAGGTCGCGATTTGACGATATGCCTATTTTGAGTTTTGTTGATGTGCCATTTTCGTCGGGGGTTATTTCTGCACACAGTATAACTTTAAATGCGTTTAACGAAAAACAGCTTGAGATGTTGCGCCAAGTTGCAGAGATATTTTCTGTGGGTATGGCACGTATGAGTGATTTGCAAAGCCTTGAAGACCAAAATCAAGAATTGCAAACTGCCAAAGACTCGGCAGAGGATGCCAGCCGTGCAAAGAGCGAATTTTTGGCCAATATGAGCCACGAAATTCGCACGCCCATGAATGGTATTATTGGTATGACGGAGTTGGCTTTGGATACGAACTTGGACCGAGAACCACGAGACTATCTCAATACTGTAAAAACATCCGCTGCGTCGTTGTTGGATATTATTAATGATATTTTGGACTTTTCTAAAATAGAAGCGCGTAAGCTCGATTTGGAAATGATTGATTTTAGTTTGCGTGAAAGTTTGGGGCATGCGCTTAAGACTTTGGCATTTCGGGCACATGAAAAAGGGTTGGAGCTGAATTTTCAGGTGCTGCCTGAGGTGCCAGATGCTTTGATTGGTGATCCTGGGCGTTTGCGGCAAATTATGACCAATTTGGTGGGCAATGCGATCAAGTTTACGCATCAGGGTGAGGTTGTGGTTCGGGTGGTCGTCGAGGACGTGAGTGCCGAAGATGCTTTGCTTCGCTTTTCTGTAACTGATTCGGGCATTGGTATGTCTGAAGTGCAACTTGGCCACATTTTTGAACCCTTTGAACAAGCCGATGGTTCAACGACGCGACGCTTTGGCGGCACAGGACTGGGTCTTGCAATTGCCAAACAACTGTCTGAATTGATGGGGGGGCAAATTGGAGCTGAGAGTGAAGAAGACAAAGGCAGTGTGTTCACGTTTTCGGCACATTTTGCGCTTTCAAAAAATCCACTACCCAAACCAACGGTAGATGAAGAGAGCTTGGCGGGGTTGCGTGTGTTGGTGGTCGATGACAATGAGACCAATCGGTATATTTTAGAAGAAATGTTAAAAAACTGGCAGATGGTTCCACACATGACATCGCGTGCGACTGATGCGTTGGCGTATTTGAAAAGTGGTGAAACGTGTGATGTGGTGTTGTCAGATGTTCATATGCCCGATATGGATGGTTTTGATTTGGTGCAAAAGATTTTAGATGATCGTTTGTTAGATGCATCTCGTTTGTTGTTGTTGACATCGGCTGGTCAGCGTGGTGATGCTTTGCGTTGCAAAGAGATGGGCATTGCAGGGTATTTGGTCAAGCCTGTGACACCGTCTGAATTGTTAGATTCGGTTCTGATGACGGTGTCATTTGTAGAGGACGAAGAAACCCCCTTGGTGACGCAACATTCGGTAAGGGAAAGTCGTGCTGCTTTGCGTATTCTATTGGCAGAAGACAATCAGGTGAATCAACGTTTGGCCACCCGATTGCTTGAAAAGCAGGGCCATGTGGTGCAAGTGGCCAACAATGGACAAGAGGCGTTAGATCGGTTGCAGGAAGAATCGTTTGATTTGGTGCTGATGGATGTGCAGATGCCCGAAATGGATGGTTTGGAAGCCACGCGAATGATCCGTAAAAAAGAAGAAAACACGGGTGAACATATTCCGATTGTGGCGATGACTGCACATGCAATGGACGGAGACAGAGAACGGTGTATTGAAGCTGGGATGGATGATTATGTGTCCAAACCCATTAAACCCGATGTGCTTTTTGAGGCGATTGAACGTTTACAAGAGAAACCTGAAGGAGATGCGTAAGCATGATTTTAGATCAATTTAAATTAGATGGTAAAACTGCGTTGGTAACCGGATGTCGTCGGGGTATTGGGCTTGGTTTTGCACAAGCGTTGGCCGAGGCTGGGGCCGATATTGTTGGTGTGAGTGCCTCTCTTGAAGCTTCTGGCAGCCAGGTGGAAAAAGATGTGATTGCTTTGGGGCGTTCTTTCAAGGGATATCAATGTGATTTTTCAGATCGACAAGCCTTACATGCATTTGTGAATCAGGTAAAGGCCGATGTGGGGCAGGTGGATATTTTGGTGAACAATGCGGGAACAATTTTGCGTGAGCCTGCTGCGAGTCATCCGGATGAGTATTGGGATAAAGTGATTGAAGTCAATCTGAATGCGCAATTTGTTTTGGCACGGGAGTTTGGCAAGGAAATGGTGGAACGCGGTACGGGCAAAATTGTGTTTACGGCGTCCTTATTGAGTTTTCAGGGGGGCTTGACTGTGCCGGGTTATGCGGCGGCCAAAGGGGGCATTGCCACTTTGACAATGGCGTTGTCAAATGAATGGGCAAGCAAGGGCGTCAATGTGAATGCAATTGCCCCAGGTTATATTGCAACAGATAATACCGAGGCTTTGCGCAATGACCCTGTGCGTAGTGAGCAAATTTTAACGCGTATCCCACAAGGTCGTTGGGGCACGTCTGACGATATGAAGGGCGTGTGTGTGTTTTTGTGCTCTGATGCGGCAAGTTATATGAATGGGTCTATTGTAACGGTTGATGGGGGCTGGATGGGAAGATAGGGTGTTGTCTGTGGTTAGAAAATATAGGCAAAAGGTGATGGTGGGATTTTTACCTTTTGCCTTTTTATGTTGTGTGGTAAATTTGAAGATCTGATATATAACGACCTTTTTATAGCACCTGGTGCCTCTTTTTTTATGAATCTTTCTGATTTTCATTTTCATTTGCCCGATGATTTGATTGCGCAACACCCCGCACCCAAGCGAGATGGTTCTCGGTTGATGGTGTTGAATCGTGCGGATCAAACAGTTGAGCACCAATCGTTTCGTGATGTGTGTGGTTATCTGAATGCCGGTGATTGTTTGGTCTTAAA
>JABIFK010000560.1 GCA_018650745.1 Candidatus Latescibacterota bacterium
CTGCGTCATCAAACATCTCCTCTATTTGATCAAGTATAGCCATACCTTTTAAAGTGATGCTTCCTCGTGCGCACCAATCTCTCGGTCTACCCGTGCCATCATGTCCACTAAAGCCTTGCGAGATCCCCGATTAACAAATGCATCCAAAGCCACATCATCAACTTCGGCCATCCACAATTCCATTGCATCACGCAACGTTTCAATCTCACTGGCATAGTTTGGGTCATCCATCAAATTATGAAGCGCATTCGGGTCGTTCTCAAAATCGTAAAACTCTTCCAATACGCGATACGAAAACAATTGGTTTCGCGCTGCGATACTTGGATCATTCTCTGCAGCTACTTCCATTGCTTTCCAAGCCCGCCCACTTTGCGATTCATTGCGAAATTCCCGCTCACCATCTGACCATGGATTAAAGATGTAACCAAATCGTTTGTCCTGCACACATCGCATGGGGAAGTTTCGCCGCGCCGAAGTTTGGTGAAATTGCGTGAATACCAGCTTACGACCGTCTTGTTTTTTACCGCGCAATACAGATACAAACGAATGCCCATCCATCCCTTCTGGTGCATCTACCCCCGCGACGTCTAAGATCGTTGGCATAAAATCAATACCAGAAACAAAGTGCTCGTTATCCACACGCCCATTTTGCACCACGCTCGGCCACCGAGCCAACAAGGGTGTACGCGTACTGTTCAAATAACAATTGGTCTTTGCAAAAGGAAAGGCCATCCCATTATCAGACAAAAATAGAACCAATGTATCGTCTGCAATCCCAGTTTCATCTAATACATCCAACAAGCGCCCCACCGTATCATCACAACGGCGCACAGAATTGTAATATTCTGCAATCTCCAAACGTACCTCAGGAATATCTGCCAAAAATTCTGGCACAACAACGTCATCTGGCTCAAACGTACAAGATGGAGGTACAGCGGGTGGATCTGTCTGAGAATACCATTCGTCACGATCATTGCCATAAAACGGCCGGTGCGGATCGTGAGAATTCGCCATCAAAAAAAAGGGCTTCTTCGCATCCACTGCGCCTTGCACAAAATCACGTGCGTGTCCGTAATACACTTCGGGGTTGCGCCCCATCCCCAACTCAGCCTGATCGTAAGCCATATCCCATTCAAAATCGGCATAAGGTGTTGAATGACCCTGCTTGCCTAAAATGCCCACAGCATACCCCGCCCCCCGCAACAAGTCTGGTAGGATAGGCACCCCTTCAAATCGCAAATTATAAAACCCTTCTCCGCCACTGCGATGTGGATATCGTCCCGTCATCATAGCCGAGCGACTCGGTTGACACACCGCTATCGTCACATGTCCATGATTAAATCGCAAGCCCTCAGATGCCAAGCGGTCCAGATTGGGCGTGGTACCTTCTGTGGGGCACCCAAAAGCACCTACGGCATCCCAATTCATATCGTCGGCTGTAATCAATAAAAAGTTCATAACCCTCACCCCCAACCCCTCTCCCACAAGTGGGCAGAGGGGAGCATGGCTTTGCTGAATATATTGGTCGAATAAGAAACCTTCATTGTGCTATATCTTCAATGGAAGACGCAATCCGCATTAATACCCTATCTAAATTCTGAAAAACCTCTTCATTAGAAAATCGTATCACCCTATAGCCTTGTTTTTCCAATAGTTCAGTTCTCTCTGCATCATACAATTCACGCTCCAAATGCACACCACCATCGACTTCAACAATCAACCTGATTTCGGCGCAATAAAAATCTACAATGAAACGCCCAATAGGATGCTGTCGCCTAAACTTCCACCCATTGCATTTCCGACCACGCAAGCTCTGCCATAGCACTTTCTCCGATGGGGTCAGATTCTTTCTCAACTCACGAGCACGCTGCCTAACCCCCCCCGAAGCCCGTAAATGTCTCTTACCATCTGCCATATATCCCAACTTACTTTATAGGTCCCCCTTCTCCCAGAATGGGAGAAGGGGACAGGGGATGAGGGCGATTCTAACGCTCTATCCCAGCTGCCCACTTAATACACCCCACAATATGCTCCCGAAACCAATCCTGATACCATAATTCATCGGGATGCCCCAATGCCGTATACATCACGCGCCCTTCGCCGTAAGGATGACACCATCCCATGGCATAATCGTGATCTTCTCGATTGCCCTTTTCCAAATCAACCGTATCATTGTCGATCCGCATCAAGACATGTGTTTTTTCTCGGTCGTAATTCTTAAACGTATAGATCTCATCTTTTACAGTAAAATGGTCGCCCAACATTTTTGTGGCAGGATGATTCGTATCTTCAACAACAATGCCCACCTCCTGATGCCACGGGTGACCTGCAAAATATCCGCCCAACATCTCACCATATTCTGTCCATTCGTAACAGCTATCCGTAGCATTGTGCACACCCAAAAAGCCTTTCCCATTTTTCACAAAATCAAGAATGGCTTGTTTTTGGTCCTCATCAAAATCCAAATTACCAGTTGTCGCAAATGCCAGCACGTCAAACTTTTCCAAATTCTCAGCCGTAATGCGATCCAATCGATGGGTTGTTAAAACACCCCACCCATTTGCCTTCCCAATCTGCTTAAATGTCACTTCTGCATCAGGGAGATAACTGTGTTCAAAACCTGCGGAATGCCGCAAAAATAAAATGTTCATAGTAAACCTCTTTCTGATTCAAATTTAACATTGCAGTTTAACAACATCTTGGATTCAACCAGCAAACACACATAGGACAATTTCCCATTACTTCTTTACCAACCAAACTTCACAAATGTCACATCCTGTACCACCCCCACCCTGTCCCGGCTCTCGCAACCACCGCAAAGTCAGAGCCCCTTTTGCAGTAGCCTCTTTTGGTATATCAAATGACAACCGTTTGGGCACATCCGGTTTCTTCAAAAACCCATGTATTTCAACACCTCTATTCGCTTCCAATCGGACTGCAATGGCCACATTTTGTTGTGAATACACCACTTGTACTTGATATGTCGCCAGCCGGTCGAGATGCTGATACTGCATCTCAAAAGGCACATCCAATAACGAACCGGTAAAACAGCGCCAAGACATTCTCAGTGCCCCAGGGTCCTTTCTATATGGCTCTCAGTCTCAGCCATCGCAGCAAGCGTTCCCACTTCACCTGCACGAGCAAGTACCTCTAAAGCCTGAGCTTCCAACTCTGTCTCATAAATCAATCGCCTACGCACATAAGCATCATAATAGGCCCGATAAAGCCCTTGCAAAAAACGCCAATTGCGCAACTCAAAAGGCGACGCCGCACGTTCCATGGCCTGGAATTTTTTCAGTGTAACGTCAATACCCACATTCGTCAATGCAGCACCCCGCCAATTTTCTTCTAAGGCCAGAACACCATCTGAAAAATCTGCAGCATAGTCTGCACCAATGAAATATCGCCCATAATCCTGCAAGACATCCGCCACATCCACATCAGGGTTCCAACCCAAACCACTCCAGATCACCTTATTGATATCATCGGTGCACCCTTCACAGTACGTCAAAAATCCAAGCGTATGCGGCTGACTGTATTTAAAAATGGCCACCTGATCTTGGGGGCGTGGATTGATAGGCTCTCGCCCAATCGTCAATGCAAATGCAGGATCCCAATTGGGTACCGGAAATTGGCTTGAAAGCGTGTGTGTAATGTCGGGATAATTGCGAATGGGATATCGGTCTGGCACAATAGATCGCAACTCAGCAATCGTCAAATGTACCCAAGGTCCATGAACCACCCCCGTAAACCAATCTGGCCGGTCTTGTTCTAAAAACACAAAGAATTCATCCAGCCATTGCTGCGTAAACCCTTGAGGAGAAACCCACATTTGAGCCCCTGCGTGAAACTTATGCAATTGCTCAGTCTGTTTCTCCAATAAATGCATCAATTGGTCCGGAGGGGTTTTTCCTGGGTCGCCACCGGGCACAAAAATCGCGTCAATACGCGGCAGGGCCTCAAACACCTCTCGCCATTCATTCAAAGCAAACGCAATCGTATCGGGATCGCCGTAATCCTCATCCAGTGCCGGAAACCAAATCCAAACATCCAAATCATACAAATCGGCCAAACGCGACATTTCTGTCATCATACGCAGAGGCGGCAATGGAAATTGCACACTGTCGGATTCGTCATCCGATCGCGGCGGAATCAACTCGATGGCATTGGCACCAAACACAACCAAGTCACGGAAATATTGATCCCACTGATCCACATCCCAAGCACAATACGAATTGGTTTTGTCGCGATATCCCACTTGATGTCCACGCAATGCATAAACAGGTGCTGTTGTCACATCAATATCATCAGGCAGCATAATCTCATCAAAACGCATCACCAATTTGCGCAGCAGATAACCCACACCATATAACATGCCGCGTGTATCATTGCCAATCACCAAGAC
>JABIFK010000531.1 GCA_018650745.1 Candidatus Latescibacterota bacterium
CACTAAAGGCAGCGTCACAAGCCAAAGAAATGGGGTCGAGCAGAAAAGCGCTGCCTGCTTTGCTTGGTAATGCAGGCGTAAGGCGCAACACATTATCACCACCACTAACTGCACCACTTGCACTGCCATTTAGCTTGAAGGCTGCTGATGGGTTTGAGAAGTCTTCAAACACCAAAGACACGGGAGGAGGAGGCTCAGGTGCGACAACACGTGCATACGCAATTTCGAAGTCTGACCAAGCGCCAATTGGCAAAGCACCTGACGGATGTCCAAGCACCAACTTGTCTGGTACGATATTGCTGGCTGTGGGGCCAAGAACCTGAATGCCATCGACATAAACAGTGTAACTGCCGTTGGCACGTTCTAACTTATACGTGTGATAGGCCGTCGCTTCTGCATCTGTAGCGAAAGCGATTCTGTGAAGGGTCCCCGACACATCATTGACTCTCAAACCCAAACTACCCGTGTCTGCCCAAATACCAAAAATGCCTGTTGTACCATTGCTCAACACAACGCCATCTCCAAGCGCGGCGATCTGGTCATATTTGAGCGCAGTTTCGAAAACAAAATCACCTGCACATGGAAAGGCTGGTTGACTGTTTTCCAAGTAAGGGAACCCTGTGGTCCCGTTTGGCGAGAATGTTGCAACATCATTGGCAACATCTATTGAGCCAAGATTTGATGGGCTTGAATTCCAAAGCGAAGAATTGATCGAAGCGCCATCGAACTCATCTTCAAGTAACGTGACCATGCCAAAAGGAGCAGGTTCGAGTGATGGTGCAGGATCTGATGGCGGTGAGAGAATACCAGCATGTAAATCAGCAACCTGTGTAGCACTCAGTGCGTCACTCAAAATTGAAACTTCGTCAATATCTCCAATGAATGGAAGCGGGCTGGGGTAACGTGCACCAATGAGAATGGGGCTATCGCTTGGATTGATAGCTGGAATCGTTTGACTGCTATTTGCAACAAATTCGCCGTCTACATAAACACTGACCCTACCTGTCTGTGCGTCAAATACGCCCACAAAATGATGCCATTGCCCATCTATATAATGATTTTTATTACCGTGAATACCAGAGTTCACAACAGCCGAAGATCCATTCGTACCATTCGCCCTAAAAACAACCGAACCAACACACTTAAGATAATTCCCGTAACTCGGTTCCCTCGGATTGTTGAAACCACACTGATTATCCTCTCCAAGTAAAAAAACCTGCCAAGAATCATTAATCGATAAGAGTGCACCATTTTTATTGCGGTCCGTCCGAAACCAAAGACTGGTCGTCATGCTACCCGACATAGTTAAATCTTCGTCTTGTGGCACTTCAATCCAAGTGGGCCAGTTAATGTTAAACGCCTTGCCGACCTTTCCCGGTACATAACTTTCTACAGGAACATAACCAGCACGACCATCGCTGGTCCAAAATCCATTGTCATTATTCCCTACGCTATCCCACACATTGTCTTCAGCAGACCATTGGCTCACATAAGACTGTGCCGATACAGAACTGGCACCAAACGCCATTGCTGCCATCAAACCACTCAAAAGAGCCCATCTCTTTAACAATTTAGTCACAGTATATCCCTCCCGGCTGTTGAAATCTAAAATTTGAAAAACATTACATTTTCTGCTGATTTATCCGACTTAACCATGCAATTCGCCAAATCTCTCCTTGATCCCGACGATCTTTGGATTTGCCCGACTCCAATGCTTAAAAATTCTGATCATGTTCGACATAACATAAGAGAGCAAATACAAAGCCACCGAAAGCCAAACCCATTAACTTAATTAAAAACAAATATTTAACATTTCACACCATTTCAAAACCACACAACAAAAAAGCACAAGTGATCGCCTGGTTGCACTTGTGCTTTCTAGACTTAAATGATAATGGCTGGCTAAGACACAGTGGCATTCTGCTTTTCAACTGTCAATCGACGATGTATTTTCATGCGATTGATGCCCAAAAGTTGCGCCGCTTTGGCCACATTGCCATCGGTTTGGGCCATCGCCCGCTGAATCAAAACCCATTCTGCCTGCTCCATATTTAATGGCAAATCGTCAAACGAGCCCTTTGTGCTTATATCTGTCGTCACCGTTTCAGCGCCCACACCCAAATGCAAATGCTGAGATTCAATGATGTTGCCACCGCTTTCAATCAGCGCCCGCTCAATTGCATTTTTTAACTCGCGCACATTGCCCGGATACGCATATCGAACAAGCAGGGTCATTGCTGCATCTGAAATATCGGGAATAGGAATCCCCATTTCATTGGCCAACAATGTCACAAAGTGTTGGGCCAACAAGGGAATGTCTTCTGTGCGATCTCTCAATGGCGGCACCCGTATAGGAAACCCTGCCAAGCGAAAATACAAATCCTGCCGAAAACGCCCCTGCGCAATCGCATCTTCCAACTTCACATTGGTTGCCGCCACAACACGCACATCCACCACTTTTTCTTTATGCCCACCAATCGGCAACACCGCACCTTCTTCCAAAACTCGCAGCAGCTTGGCCTGTAAATCCAACGGCATGTCGCCAATTTCATCCAAAAACAGCGTGCCACCATCGGCCAGTGTGAAATACCCACCCCAATCTCGATCTGCCCCCGTAAACGCACCCTTTTTATGTCCAAAGAGTAAAGACTCTGCCAATTCACCCGAAATGGCCGCACAATTCATCGGCACAAATGCACCCATGGTACGATCTGACCCAAAATGAAGTGCACGTGCCACAAGCTCTTTGCCCGTGCCACTCTCACCCGTAATCAGCACCGACGTGGTCATACCTACCTGTTGCAACCGTTCGATACCATTCAAAACTTCTTTTATTGCAGTACTTTGCCCCACAAAACCAGCAATGCCCCAACGTTTGATCTCCATTTCTGACATCACCGACATCCTGTCAGACAATTGATCACGTTCTTTAGATAGCGCCTCTTTCTGCGCGATCTCGCGTTCAAGCATCTTATTCTTTTCTTGCAATGCTTTGACCGTATGGCGCAATTGAAGATGTGTGGCCACACGCATACACAACTCTTCTTTGCGAAACGGCTTTGATATGTAATCCACCCCCCCCAACCGAAATCCTTCTACAATATTCTCCTGATCAAAATGCGCGGTAATAAACAAAACAGGAATGTCCTTCAACGTTGGATCGGCTTTCAATTGACGACACATTTCAAAACCATCCATCACAGGCATAGCCACATCCAATAAAAACAGATCTGGTAAAAATGTGCTGGCAAGACGCAATCCATCAGCCCCATCTGTGGCAGTTTGCACATCGTGACCGTCCATTTTCAGAATCGTAGCCAAACCGATCAAACTTTCACGCTGATCATCCACCACCAATACCTTACGCTTCATAAATATCCTTGCACCCAAACAAAAGGTGGTTGTCATTATAAACAGGATGTACCGATCCTTCTATCAATAACAATATTCACAGTGCAAATCGAATGCCAAAACTCCTTGAGGAGTTTACCCATTAAAAAACAAATCTTTAATTACATTTTCAAAAAAACAAAACCCTGCAAAGGTGTACAAACGTAACGTCACGATCATTTGTACACCCTTGCAGGGTTGAACTTGAACGCAGATTCAAATCAGTTTTAGAATTTTATGTACCTTCCTCTTCCTCCGCAGCCAACCGCCGATAAATCTTCATACGATTAATGCCCAAGATCCGAGCGGCTTTGGCCACATTGCCTTGGGTTTGTGCCATGGCACGCTGAATCAATGCCCACTCTGCCCGTTCCATATTCAACGGCAAATCATTCGCAGACAAACCTTCAAGCGCCTCATCATGTGAAGATGAAACATCCTCAGGGGTATTCAGATGCAAATGCTGAGATTCTATGACCAAACCACCACTTTCAATTAAAGCCCGTTCAATTGCGTTTTTAAGTTCTCTAACATTG
Organism: Candidatus Latescibacterota bacterium; assembly: GCA_018650745.1. Classification (GTDB taxonomy): domain Bacteria; phylum Latescibacterota; class UBA2968; order UBA2968; family UBA2968; genus JABIFK01. The sequence goes on from JABIFK010000531.1 coordinate 3,927, forward strand.
CCAGGATAAGGATGGTGACCCAAAACAGAAAGTGCTGAATCTGTAATCTCTGGTGCAGGAATCCCCATTTCGATGGCAAACAAGTCGGCAAAATGCTGTGCCAACAAAGGAATATCATCGCGTCGTTCTCGCAATGCAGGTATCTCTAAGGGAAATCCTGACAAACGAAAATAAAGATCCTGGCGAAATGTCCCATCTTCAATAGCCGAATGTAAATCTGAATTGGTTGTCATTTGTATTCATAATCTTTCTCACGTAGGTTTAATATCTTTCAATACCGCTTTAATACCTTCCATATCATATCGCTCGTCCAATTCTCGCAAGTGTTTTGCCAAAGATTTTTCTTGGGAACCCAATTTCTCCAACGCATCAATATGGGTTTGCACTTGCGTAATACTGTGTTCCTCTGCTGCCGTCATCAATCCCACATACAACTCCGGTAGCAAAGTCACACCCGCCCAATCCACAACGTCCTCCTCCGACACATCCACAACCTCTTCAACATAATCAAACACAACACCCAAGTGCGCCACCAAACATGCATAAATGTGTTCCACACGCAGAGGTTTATTAATAAACTCATCAAATCCCACATCCAAATACTCTTGCCGCTGATGCTCAAACACCGATGCTGTCACAGCCGCAATCACGGGTGCATTTTTACCATATTTCTCACGCAAGTGTTTAAGTGTCTCGGGCCCATCCATAACATCAAATCGCCGCAAACCATTTGGATGTCTAAAAGCAATTTGATCACCAATCGAAAGCACAAGCGTACCATTGTCTGCCCCGTGTTTTTCTTCGTATCGATCAACCTGCCCCGTCAGATCTTCACGACCCATTTTAGGAACCTTACCCGATTTTATGTTTTGTAAATGAGACATGGTGATCCGATAATTTCCACTCACACGCGTACTCACCCAAAAAACGCCGGGTTCTTCCTCTTCAATATTACGAACACTGCCATACACATTCTCAAAATGGCCAACAAACGCCCATTCACCCTCATTTTTTTGCAACACTGCCAACGAATCTATTGAACCTGCAAATGCCAGATTTGAATAATATCGTGAAGGATATATCCGCAACGATGCCCTTTGATGAATGACCTTCGGTTCCCGACCGTCTTCAATGACAACAATGCCATCTCCTGTAGCCCCAAGGAGTGTTTGATCCACCGATCGCACAAACCAATAATTACGCGGAATATCGGGGCCAAGTTGAAAGGTCGGAAAACCGCTGGGTGTATCTGGCGGAGACAAAACAAAAAGCCCGCGATGATCCGCAACATATAATTTTCCCTGATGCCGGATGAGTTTTCTCACCAGTCCACCCGCCCCCAATGTTTCATTAAACAGAGAAAAACGCGATGGTGTCTCAACCCGAGAAAGGCCGTTTTCATACGCAATCCAAAGCCCCCCCTCACGATCTGGATAGAGTTTAAACACTCTGTCATCTTGCAAACCAGCGGCCTTATTCAAAACATGCCGCAACCGACCTTGGGTATCAAGAATTGCAACGCCTCCCAAACGCGTTCCAATCGCAAGGGTGCTGTCTCCCAACACGGTAGCA